>JAYVBO010000041.1:0-4582 GCA_043750435.1 Betaproteobacteria bacterium
ACCGCGTTGGCCCATGCCGAAGCGGGCGCCACCAAAGTGGCCCAGGCGCACAAGGACACGGTCGGCTTTGACCGCACGCTGCGCGAACTGGCAGCCGCCGCCACGGCTCGGCTGCGCGCCGAAATCGCTTCGGCCGAAGGCCGCCACGACGAAGCCCTGAAGCAACAGGCCTTGGCCGTGGCCGCCTCAGAACGGGCCGACAACAACGAGCCCCCGATGCAGGCCGCCGGCGCCCGCGTGGCCCTGGGTGATCTGCAATTGCGCGCCGGTCAGCCCTTGCAGGCCGAGCAGACCTTCCGCGCCGATCTGGCCTTGATGCCGCACAACGGCTGGGCCCTGAACGGCTTGGCGCTGGCCCTGCGCGCACAAGGCAAGCCGATTGAAGCGCAGGCCTTGCAGCCGCAGCTGGACCAGGCGTGGGCGCAGGCCGATGGCGCACTCAGGCTCGCGCGCTGATCAGCGTTGATCAGCGTTTTTTGGCGCGCGGATGGGCCGCGTCGTAGACCTTGGCCAGGTGCTGAAAATCCAGCTTGGTGTAGACCTGGGTGGTGCTGATGCTGGCGTGACCCAGCAGTTCTTGCACCGCCCGCAGGTCACCGCTGGACTGCAGCAAATGGCTGGCGTAGCTGTGGCGCAGCATGTGCGGATGCACGCGCGTGGGCAGGCCGGCTTGCTGCCCCTGGGCTTGCAGCCGGTTGCGCAACTGGTTGGGCGTCAAACGGGTGCCGCGTCGGCTGACGAAGAGCGCCGGCTCGTCGGCGTCGGCCAGCACGGCGCGCACGTCCAGCCAGGCTTGCAGCGCCGCCAGCGCCGCGCGGCCCACCGGCACGCTGCGCCGCTTGCCGCCCTTGCCCAACACATGGGCGCTGGCGTCGGCCACGTCCACCCAACCGCGCGCGCCGCTGCTGGCCACGCAGTCCAGCCCCACCAGTTCGGCCACGCGCAAGCCGCAGCCGTAAAGCAGTTCGGTGATGGCGTGGTCGCGTGCCGCCAGTTGCGGCGCTTCCACCGTGCTGCCGTGCTGCGTCTGGTGTTCGGCCAGCGCGACGGCCTGGTCCACCGACAGCGCTTTGGGCAGCGGCTTGGCCGCCTTGGGCGGGCGCAGGCCTTCCACCGGGTTGACCAATACCTGCCCTTGCCGACCCCACCAGCGGTACAGCCCGCGCCAGGCCGCCAGCGCGATGGCGATGCTGCGCGGCGCCAGGCCGCGCAGCCGCAGCTGACCCATCCAGCCGCGGATGTGGTGCGGCTGCGCAGCCTGCAGTGGCACGGCCGCGGGTTGCGCTGCAGCGGCCGAAGCCTGCAGGCGCAACAGCGCCTCGCGGTACAGGGCCAGCGTGCGCTCGGCCAGGCGGCGTTCGACGCGCAGGTGGTCCAGAAAGCGCTGCAGCTCGGCGGCCAGTTCCACCGCTGCCGGAGCTGCAGGCGCCGCGCTCATCGCGGGATCAGACCGTGACGTCGGCCACGTTCGAGCGCAAGCGTGACAGCGCAGCGGCCGTCACGTCGCCCAGCCGCGACAAGAACTCGGTGCCCATGTCGGCGCCATAGCGCGTGGGGTCGGGCGAGGCCAGCACCAGCATGCCGAAACAGGTGTCGGCGTGGCGCAGCGGGATCATCGCCAGCGAGGTCATGGCCGCCGATTCGTCCACCCACTCAGCCGCTTCAAAGCCGGCGTTGACGCCGCAATAAGGCAACGCCAAGCTGGCCGCGAAGCTTTTGATGTCGTCGCTGGCGGGCAGCAGGTAGCTGGGCACATCGACCGTATCAACGGCATCAGCACCCAGGCCCCACAGGCGGATGGCGGCCTGCGGAATCTGGAATTCGTGGCGCAGCGTTTCCACCATGCGCGCCGGCAGTTCGCGGGCGTCGGCGGTGAGCAAGATGGCGCTGGTGTAGCGCTGCAGGCGGTCGGCGATGGCCACGTTTTCCTGGCTGTGGCGCACCATGTCCATGATGCGGGCTTCCAGGCCCTTGATGCGTTCGCGCAGCATCTGCATCTGACGCTCTTGCAGGCTGACCGCGCGCGCGCCGTGCGGGCTGCTTAGCTGCACCGCCGACAGCAATTCGGCATGGCGCTCGAAGAAGCCCGGCGTGTTGGCCAGGTAATTGGCGATGTCGGCTTCGGTGATGCCCTGCACGCCGTTGGTGGTGGTGGGGGTGGTGGGATGGGTCAAGGTGGGCTCGCGATCTTCAAGATACGTTCAGAGTTCAATTTCGCCGTGGAAGACGGTCTCGGCCGGCCCGGTCATCAATACCGGCGCGTCGGCGGTGGCCCATTCGATCAGCAGGTCACCGCCGCGCGCGTGCACGTCCACGCGGCGGTCCAGCCAGCCCAGGCGGATGCCGGCCACCACGGCCGCGCAGGCGCCGGTACCGCAGGCCAGCGTCTCGCCGGCGTCGCGCTCAAACACGCGCAGGCGCACCTCGCTGCGCGACAGCACCTGCAAGAAGCCGACGTTGACGTGGCGCGGAAAGCGCGCATGCGTTTCGATGCGCGGGCCCAGCGTGGCCACTGCTGCGGTGTCGACATCGGCCACTCGCAGCACGGCGTGTGGGTTGCCCATCGACAGCACGGCCACTTCGGCGCCGTCCACGCCGTCCAGCGGCCACAGCTCGAAGCTGCCCACAGCGCGCGGCGTCAAACCGCTGCCGTCGAAGGGGATGCGGCCATGTTCGAAGCGCGGCAGGCTCATGTCGACCGTGACGCGGCCGTCGGGCTGCAAGCGCAGTTCCAGCACCTGGTTGACGGTCTCGACGCGGATGGTGGTCTTGTCGGTCAGGCCCTGGCCGTGGACATAGCGCACGAAGCAGCGCGCGCCGTTGCCGCAGTGTTCAACCTCGGCGCCGGTGGCGCCGTTGACGATGCGGTAGCGGAAGTCGATGCCCGGCGTGCTGCTGGGTTCGACGATCAAGATCTGGTCGGCGCCCACGCCGAAACGGCGGTCGCCCAAGGCCTTCAGCTGCGCGGTGCTGAGTTCGGCCGGGAACTGCACGCGGTCAAGCACCACGAAGTCGTTGCCCGCGCCTTGCATCTTGGTGAAGGGAACCCGCATGGGTCGATTATCAGTACACCGGCGGCTGGCCTGCGGGCCGCGACTTGAAGCGCTTGTGGACCCAGAAATACTGCGCCGGCATGGCGCGGATCTGCTCTTCGATGAAAGCGTTCATCGCCGTCGCGTCGGCCACCGGATCGGCGGTTGGCCAGTGCGTCCAGGCTGGCAGGAAGCGCACGCGGTAACCCTGTCCGCCGGGCAGCATTTCAACCACCAGTGGCTGCACCACCATGTTCAGCGAGCGCGCCATGCGCGAAGGCGCCAGCAGCGTGGCGGCGGGCTGGCCGAAGAAGGGCACGAAGGCCGCGTCGCGCAGGCCGAAATCCATGTCCGAGGCATTGAAGAAGGCCGTGCCCTTCTTGATCGCCCGCACCACTGGCATCGCGCCCTGCTGGCGGTTGAACAGCAAGGCCAGGCCGAAGCGCGCGCGGCCCCTGTGGAAAGCGGCGTCCATCACCGGGTTGCTTTGCGCGGTGTAGATGTCGCAACCCACGCGCGTCTGGAAGATCTGCGTGGCCGCGCCGGCCACTTCCAGCCCGACGAAATGCGGCACCAGCCACATCACGGCCTGGCTGCTGCGCTCAGCCAGGTGCGCATCGCCTTCGACATGGATCAGCCGCTGCAGCCGCGCCTTGCTGGCGTGCCACAACAGGCCGCGTTCCAGCAGGCTGCGGCCGGTCCACATGAAGTGTTCGCGCACCAGGCGGCGGCGCTCGGCCTCGCTGCGTTCGGGCATGCACAGCGCCAAGTTGGTCAGCGCCACGCGGCGCCGTGCATGGCCGAAGGTGTGCAGCAGCAGGCCCAGGCCCTGGCCCAGCGGCGCCAGCAGGGCCAGCGGCAGCCAGTGCAGCAGCCACACCAGGGCCAGCACCCCGTGGGCCAGCAAGTTTTTCGCAGTCATTGGGTGCGCCATCAGTTCGGGCTTTCCACCTGACGCGGGTTTTTGTAGCGGTGGTAGCCCCACAAATACTGGCTGGGCTTCATGCGGATCACCGCCTCCATGCTGCGGTTGATGGCCAGCGCGCTGGCCGCGTCGTCACCGGCGGGCTCGGGCAGCGGATGCGGCAATTCGATGGCCCGCACCACATAGCCTGCGCCGTGTGCCACGCGCTCGGTCCACAGCACCGCCACGGCCGCGCCGGTCTGCTGGATGAGGCGCGCGGCCAGGGTCATGGTGTAGGCCGGGCGGCCGAAGAAAGGCACCCACACGCCCATGCCTTCGGGCGGCACCTGGTCGGGCAGCAGGCCCACTGTTTCGCCACGCTTCAAGGCCCGCATCATCAGCCGCACACCCGCCAGATTGGCCGGTGCCGTGGCCAGTGCCGGGCGGGCGCGTGCGGTTTCTTCCAGTTCGCGCAACCAGGCCTGGCGCGCCGGGCGGTAGAGCACGGTGATGGGCTGGCGCGTGCCGAAGCGCTCGGCATAGGCCTGCGCGCTGACCTCGAAACTGCCCATGTGCGGGGTCAGCAGCACCAGGCCCTTGCCGCGCGCCAGCAGGGCTTCCAGCAGCTCAGCCCCTTCCCAGCGCA
>JAYVBO010000042.1:0-4579 GCA_043750435.1 Betaproteobacteria bacterium
GCGAGATGCTGAGCGGGTCGGGCCGGGCTAACGGTGCACGGCGCGCGTCAGCCGCTCGGCGGGCGGCACGCTGCCGTCGCCGTCCAGTTCCACCGCCACCTGGGTGCAGACGGCGCGGCACAAGGTGGCCACGCGTTCGCTTTGCAGCCGGTAGTAGATTTGCGTGCCCTCACGGCGCCGGCCCAGCACGCCGGCGCGGTAGAGCGTGGCCAGGTGCTGCGACATGTTCGGCTGGGTGGTGTCGATCTGTTCCAGCAGTTCAGACACATTGCGCTCGCCGTTGCACACCGCGCTGATGATCTTCAGGCGCACCGGCGTGGACAGCAGGCCGAAAAGCTCAGCCGCCGACTCGAAAACCAGGTCTTCATCGCCCTTGTCAGACATGGCACGTCCACTGAGGAATACGGAGCCATCACTGTATCAGCACGCGCCGATACGCTGAAGCCGCTACCCCCGTCCCCCGGGGTGGCTATCTCCCCTGTCCAGGGGGTGCTCATCGGGCCAGACGGGCCAGGTCCATCACATCGGCCTCGGCCATTTCACCGGGTATGCACTGCTGCAGGCGGCCGTCGCGGTCGAGCGTGCAGGTCATGGGCACCACGCGGCGGGGCGTGAAGCGTGGCCGCAGGCCACCGGTGTCCAGCGCCACCGGAAATCGGTAACCGTTGGCCGTCAGGTAGCGGCGCACACCGGGGGCGTCGCTGTCGATGGCCGCGCTGATGACGCGCAGGCGGCTGGGCTCAACGCTGCGGTAGAGCGCGTCGATGTGGGCGTTGTGCCGCCGGCAGTAGCCGCACCAGGTGGCCCAGAAGACCAGCACCACGGGTACGCCCTGGAAGCTGGCCGCGGTGGTGTGGCTGCCGTCGGCCCAGTTCAGTTCGGGCCACACGATGGATGTCGTCGTGGCTGTTGTTGCGGGGGTCGCAGCGGCAGCCGGCATGGCGCTGGCGCTCAGGCCCGCCGCTGCCACCACGCCGGCGGGCAGGGCGCCCAGCCAGTCGCGCCGGGTCCAGACCACTGGCACCGCCTTCGCCTTCATCGGCCTTGTTGCTCCATCAGCAGGTAGGTGTTGTAGGCGTTGATGCGGTTGGCCGCAGTGAACAGTGGCAGGCCGGCGTAGCGCGACCAGTCGGTTCGGGCGTAGGCCTCTTCGAAGGGTTCGAGATTCGCGGCGGCCTCGGCCATGCTGCTGCGCAGGAAGGTCAGGTAGTCGCGTGTCATCTCGAGGTCGGGCAGGGGATGGGTGGACAGCGGGCCGTGGCCGGGCACGATAACGGCGGGTTGCAGCTTGATCAGTCCGTCCAGCGCCGCGATCCAGCTGCGGCTGTCGGCCTGCCCGACGTAGGGAATGCGACCACGGAAGACCAGATCGCCCGCGAACAACACCCGCGTCTTCTCGTCAAAGACGACCAGATCTTCCGCCGTGTGTGCGGGGCCGACGTGCCGGATGCGCAGCCGCGTGCCGCCCAGTTCAAGCACGGTGTCGGCATCCAGCCAGCGGTTGGCGGGCACCAGGCGGGTGTGTTCGTCTATCCACGGGAACAAGTCGACACGGCTGGCGGCCAGCCGCTGCCGGGCGGTGTCGGACTGCAGGTAGTCGCGCCCTTCGCGGTGCGCCACCACGGTGGCGCCGGCGTCCTTGAAGACCTGCAGGCCGTAGATGTGGTCGGCGTGGTAGTGGGTGACGATGACGTAGCGCACGGGTTGCGTCGTCACGCGGCGAATGGCGGCCAGCAGTTCCTGGGCCAGTGTGGGCGAGCCCAGCGCGTCGATGACCACCACGCCGGCTGGGGTGACGATGAAGCCCGCGTTGGAGATGAAATTGCGGTTGGCCGCTGAACCCAGTGCGGCTTCACCCTGCACGAACCAGGTGTTCTCGGCCACTTGCTGGGCGCGCAAGGGTTCAGCCGCCACCATGCCGACGGCGCCCAACCAAAATGCAGCCACGACGGCAAACCCGCGCCAGTGCCGTTTCCCGGGAATACGCTTAATTTGCATACACCAATATAAGTCGAGAATTTTCCTTTGCCAAGCGGGCTGAGCCCGGTGCGGCAAGACTTCAAACACACAACTGGAGATGCCGATGAAAACTTGGATATTCACACTGGCGACGTCGGCGGCGGCCGCCGCCCTTGCGCCCGCGGATGCGTGGTGCCAAGACCCCAACTTGGCGCGCAACCTGGCGGCCACCTGCGCCAATTGCCATGGCACCTATGGTCAGGCGCGCGGTGACATGAAGGTGCTGGCCGGGCAGTCGGCCGACAAGATCATCGCGGCGTTGGCCGACTACCGCAGCGGTGCCCAGCCCGCCACGGTGATGCACCAGATCGCCAAGGGCTACACCGAAGAACAGATCAAGCTGGTAGCAGGCTATTTCGCCGCCCAGCCGGTGAAGAAGTGAGGCCGCTCATGAACCCGAAAACATCCACATTCGAAGCCAGCCGCCGCCGCCTGTTGGCCGGTGGTGTGGCCTGGGCTGGCGTGGCCCTGGCCGGTTGCGCCAGCCCGCCTGCAGGGCCGTCGCTGGGCCGCGTGGTCATCGTCGGCGGCGGCTACGGCGGCGCCACAGCCGCGCGCTACCTGCGTCTGTGGGGCGGCAACGTCGACGTCACGCTGGTCGAACGCAACCCGCAGTTCGTGTCGTGCCCGATGTCCAATCTGGTGATTGGCGGCTACAGGCAGATGGCCGACATCACGCGCGGCTATGACGGCCTGCGCGCGATGGGTGTGAAGGTCGTGCAGGGCGACGTGGTGGCCATCGACGCGGTGGGCAAGAAAGTGCGCCTGGCCGGCGGCGTCGAGCTGCCCTATGACCGTCTCATCGTGTCGCCGGGCATCGATTTCATGAACGAACAGGTCGGTGGCCTGGCTGCGGCGCTGGACAGCGGGCAGGTCGTGCACGCCTGGAAGGCCGGGCCGCAAACCGTGGCCCTGCGCAAGCAATTGGTGGACATGCCCGACGGTGGCGTCTTTGCCATCAGCATTCCGAAAACGCCCTACCGTTGCCCGCCCGGACCCTACGAGCGCGCCTGCCTGGTCGCGGCCTACCTCAAGGAAGCCAAGCCGCGCAGCAAGGTGCTGGTGCTGGACGCCAACCCCGAGATCCAGTCCAAGAAAGCACTGTTCGAAAAGGCCTACGCGCAGCATTACAAGGGCATCTTGGAATACCGGCCTAACGCCGAGTTGAAAGAGGTCTCCGGCAAGGTGGCCAAGCTGGAATTCGAGGACGTGAAGGCCGACGTGCTGAACGTGGTGCCGCCGCAGCGCGCGGCTGATCTGGCGCACAGCGCGGGCCTGGTGACCATCAACAAGCGTTGGGTGGGCGTGAACTGGCTGACCATGGAATCGACCGCTGTGCCGGGCGTGCACGTGTTGGGCGACGCCACCTTCCCAGGGCCGCTGATGCCCAAGTCGGGCCACATGGCCAACCAGCACGCCAAGGTGGCGGCGGCCGCCATCATCCAGTTGCTGAAGGGTGAAGCCGTCAACGCCACGCCGGTTTTGGTCAACACCTGCTACAGCTTCGTAACCGCCAAAGACGCCATCCACGTGGCCTCGGTGCACCAGTACGACGGCGCCGAGAAAATCTTCAAGACCGTACCGGGTTCGGGCGGTGTGTCGGCCGGCGCCAACCAGATCGAAGGCCGGTACGCGCTGTCCTGGGCCGACAACATCTGGGCCGACATGTTGGGCTGAAGCCTGCCGGCGGCCTACTTCAGCCCGCTGAGGTAGGCCGCCACGGCCTTCAGTTCCAGTTCGCTCAGCTTGCTGGCGATGCCGTGCATCACGGCGTTGTCATTGGTGCGCTGGCGCGTGTTGAACTGCTTGAGTTGGTTCTCGGTGTACTGCGCGTGCTGCCCTGCCAAGCGTGGCAAGGCGTCGGTGCCGTGGGCGTCTGCGCCGTGGCAGGTGGCGCAGGCCGCCACGCCTGAATACGGATTGCCGCGCAGGAACACAAAGCGGCCCACTTGCGCCAGTTCGCCGTCGGCCACCGGGTGGTCCAGAGTCGGGCGTGTAGCGAAGTACAGGCCCAGCGCCTTGAAGTCGTCGGCGACCAGGCCTTCGACCATGGGCTGCATGGTGCTGCTCTTGCGCTTGCCGCTGCTGTAGTCACTCAGTTGGCGTGCCAGGTAGCTGGCGTTCTGACCGGCCAGGCGCGGGAACGCGGGGCTGGAACTTTCGCCGTCCGCACCGTGGCAGATGAAACATTTGCTCTGCACGATTTCTTCGGCGCGAGCCATGTCGGGCGCAGCCTGACCCGGCAATGTCCAACTCAGCGCCAGCCACACAGCGGCCAGTCGATGGCGATGAAGGCGGCGCCCGTGAGTCGTCATGCAGCCGAGTCGTTCAGCGCGGGAAAGACTGGGTGTGGATGGGTAGTGCATGCGCTGCGGTGCCGGGCACAGGCTGGTCGGCGGCGCCAACCGGGCGCTGGTCCAGCAGCCTGTCGGTCAGGGCCGCCGCGCCCCACATCGCCACCAGCGTGACCCACGAGGTGATGGTGAACACCGCTGCGCCCGACAGCCCGGCGCCCACCGCGCAACCGCCGGCCAGCATGCCGCCGTAGCCCATGCACATG
>JAYVBO010000043.1:0-4577 GCA_043750435.1 Betaproteobacteria bacterium
TTGATCGTGATGGGCGAAGCGCTGGAAATCGAAAACGTCGCCCGCCTGCGCAAGCAGGAACTGATGTTCGCGATCATGAAGAAGCGCGCCAAGGGCGGCGAGCAAGTCTTTGGCGACGGCGTGCTCGAAGTGCTGCCCGACGGCTTCGGCTTCCTGCGCAGCATCGAAGCCAGCTACATGGCCAGCACCGACGACATTTATCTGTCGCCCAGCCAGATCCGCCGCTTCAATCTGCACACCGGCGACAACGTCGAAGGTGAAGTGCGGGTACCCAAGGACGGTGAACGCTACTTCGCCCTGGTGAAGGTCGACCGTGTGAACGGCCTGACGCCCGAGGAGAGCAAGCACAAGATCATGTTCGAGAACCTGACCGCGTTGTTCCCGACACAGCAGTTCAGGCTGGAACGCGATGTCAAGGCTGAAGAGAACATCACCAGCCGCATCATCGACCTGATCGCGCCCATCGGCAAAGGCCAGCGCGCCCTGCTGGTGGCCCAGCCCAAGACCGGCAAGACGGTCATGATGCAGCACATCGCGCATGCGCTGGTTGCCAACCACCCCGAGATCCACCTCATCGTTTTGCTGGTCGATGAGCGCCCCGAAGAAGTGACCGAAATGCTGCGTACCGTGCGCGGCGAGGTCATCTCGTCCACCTTCGACGAACCCGCCGCGCGCCACGTGCAGGTGGCCGAAATGGTCATCGAGCGCGCCAAGCGCCTGGTCGAGATGAAGAAGGACGTGGTCATCCTGCTGGACAGCATCACCCGCCTGGCCCGCGCCTACAACAACGTGCTGCCCTCATCGGGCAAGGTGCTGAGCGGCGGCGTGGACGCCAACGCGCTGCAGCGCCCCAAGCGCTTCTTTGGCGCGGCGCGCAACACCGAAGAAGGCGGCACGCTGACCATCATCGGCACCGCCCTGGTGGACACCGGCTCCAAGATGGACGAGGTGATTTACGAAGAATTCAAGGGCACGGGCAACTGCGAAATCCACCTCGACCGCCGCATGGCCGAGAAGCGCGTCTACCCGTCCATCCTGATCAACAAGAGCGGCACGCGGCGCGAAGAACTGCTGCTGAAGCCTGAGATCCTGCAGAAGAGCTGGATCCTGCGCAAACTGCTCTACCCGATGGACGAAATCGAGGCGATGGAGTTCATCCTGGAAAAGATGAAGGCCACCAAGAACAACCACGACTTCTTCGACATGATGCGTCGGGGCGGTTGATCGACGTTCTGCAGCTATAATGCTCGGTTTCCCGCGCCCGGAAAGTGCGCAGGCTGAATTGCAACAAGCAACAGCCGCGTGGCTCCCAACTCAACCCATTAGGCAACAAGGCTCCCCATGAAAGACGGCATTCATCCCAACTACCGCGAGGTCTGCTTCCAGGACCTGAGCAATGGTTTCAAGTTCGTCACGCGTTCGTGCTTGAACACCAAGGAAATGATCAAGATGGAAGACGGCCGTGAACTGCCGTTGATGAAGCTGGAAAGCACCAGCGAGACGCACCCCTTCTTCACGGGTACGCAAAAGAGCATCGACAACCTGGGCGGCCGCGTCGAAAAGTTCCGCAACAAGTTTGCCCACGTCGGCCTCAAGAAGCCGTCGGCCCCGGTTGCGGCGCCCGCTGCTGCCGAAGGCGCTGCGGACTGAGCCTTGCGGCTCGCGCCACGCGCACGACAAAGGCAGCCTTGGCTGCCTTTTTCTTTGCGCGCCCCACTGATTGGCTTGGTGTGACCCGCTGGTGAACAGCCCCAAACCCGCCCTGGTGACGCAACGTGGCGCGCGCCGTCTGCCCCGCGCCGCCCTGCTGCTGCTGTGTGCAGCCTATGTGCTGCCCGGCCTGGTCGGCCGCGACCCCTGGCGCAATGCCGACGTTACCGCCTTCGGCCAGATGGCGGCCATTGCCGACGGCCGCACCAGTTGGTGGGCGCCCATGCTGGGCGGTGTGCAGGCCGACACCGCCCTGCTGCCGCACTGGTTGGGCGCGGCCTTCATCAAGGCCTTGTCGGGCTGGCTGGACCCCGCCCTGGCGGCACGCCTGCCCTTCGCCCTGCTGCTGGCGTTGACGCTGGCCCTGGTCTGGTACACCACCTTCCACCTCGCCCGCACCGAATCGGCCCAGCCTGTGCCCTTCGCCTTTGGCGGTGAGGCCGAACCCGTGGACTACGCCCGGGCCATCGCCGACGGCGCCGTGCTGGCCTTCATCGCCACCCTGGGCCTGCTGGTGCTGGGCCACGAGACCACGCCCGAACTGGCGCAGTTATTCGCCATCACGCTCTACCTGTACGCGCTGGCGGCAGCGCCGTACCGGCTGGTGCAGTCGCGCGTGGCGGTGCTGGTCGCCCTGCCCCTGCTGGCCGGCAGCGGCGCGCCCAGCATGGCGCTGGCGGCGGGCGCGGCCGGCCTGGCCGTCTGCGCCTTGTCACGCTACGCGCAGGTGCGCGCGCTGGTCTTGTGGGTGGCCATGGCCATGGCCGCGGCGGCCATGCTGGCGGGCTGGCTGGGGGCCTGGCGCTGGCGTGCGGTGGCCATGTCCACAACGGAAGGTGCGGAACTCGCGCGGCAGTGGCTGTGGTTCCTGTGGCCGACTTGGCCGCTGGCCCTGCTGACGCTGTGGCGCTGGCGCCGCCAGCTGTCGCACCGCCACCTGTCGGTGCCGCTGGTGGCCGTCGTCGCGGCGCTGGGCGCCAGCCTGAGCATGGCCGGTTCCGACCGCGCCCTGATGCTGGGCGTGCCCGGTCTGGCGGTGCTGGCGGCCTTCGCGCTGCCCACGCTGAAGCGCAGCGCGTCGGCCGCGATGGACTGGTTCTCGATGTGCTTCTTCACGCTGTTCGCGGTGTGGATCTGGTTCGTCTACATCGCTATGCAGACCGGCGCACCGGACTGGCAGGCGGCCAACCTGGCGCGCTTGCTGCCGGGCTACAGCGCACCGTTTTCGGCCTTGGCTCTGGTCTTGGCGCTGGTCGGCACGGCGGCCTGGATCGCCGTGGTGCGCTGGCGCACCGGCCGCCACCGCGAAGCGCTGTGGAAGAGCCTGGTGCTGCCCGCTGGCGGCGTGGCGCTGTGCTGGATGCTGGCCATGACGCTGTGGCTGGCGCCGCTGGACTACGCCCGCAGCCCGCGCGCCCTGGTCGCCCGACTGGCCACCTTGTTGCCGCCCGGCGCCTGCGTGGCAGCGCCCGGTCTGGCGCCGGCTGCGGTGGCGGCAATGGAAGTCTTCGGCCATTGGCGTGTCGATGCCCGCCCGCAGTTCGAATCTGGCGCCTCAGCTTCGTGCGACTACCTGCTGCGCGCCACACGCGCCAGCCCGCTGCCACTGGCGCCGCCCGGCTGGGTTCTGGTCGGCCAGGCGGTGCGCCCGACCGACCGCGAAGAGGTCACGTTGATCTACAAGCGCCAGGCGCCGCGCTGACCGTCGCCCTCAGGCTGGGGCCGCGACCGCAAGGGGCCGCCGCCGGACCCGCAAGGCCGGCAAGACTAGCCTGAAGGTCGAGCCCTTGCCCAATTCGCTTTGGATGTCGATCTCGCCACCGTGGCGCTGCGCCACGTGCTTGACGATGGACAGGCCCAGGCCGGTGCCGCCGGTGTCGCGCGAGCGGCTGCCGTCAACACGGTAAAAGCGCTCGGTCAGCCGCGTCAGGTGTTCGCGGGCGATGCCGATGCCGCCGTCCTGCACTTCCAGCGCGGCGCCGCCGTCGGCCCGCCAGATCCAGCGCAACTGGATGGTGCCGCCGTCGGGCGTGTAGCGCACAGCGTTGTTGAGCAGATTGCCCACCGCGCTGTAGAGCTCGGGCTCACTGCCGGCCACTTCGGCATCTTCAGAAGCTTCGAACTCGATGCGGTGGCGGCCGGCCGACAGCGCCAGGGCGTCAGCATGCGCCTTGCGCATCACGGCCGCCACCGGCACCCAGCGGTCGGCCGCCGGCCGCGGGCTGCCTTCCAGCTTGGCCAGCGTCAGCAGGTCACCCACCAACGCCTGCATGCGGTCGGTCTGCTGCTGCATCAGGTTGAGCACGCGCTGGCGTTCGACCTCGGTCAGCGGCAAGCCGGCCATGGTCTCGACAAAGCCCGCCAGCACCGTCAGCGGGGTGCGGATTTCGTGCGACACATTGGCCACGAAATCGCGCCGCATGGACTCGGTGCGCTCGCGCTCGGTGATGTCCTGCGTCAACACCAGCTTCATGCCGTCGCCGTAGGGCCGCACCAGCACCGACAGGGTGGTTCGACCCAGCGGCCCGGGAAAGACCACGGCCTCGTCAAAGCGCCCGCCCTGCAGGTGGGCCACAAAGGCCGGCATGCGGACCAGGTTGGTGACGCGCTGGCGGCGGTCGCGCACCGGGTCCAGGCCAAAGTGCTCGGCCGCCACCGAGTTGCACCACTCGATCTGGTCGGACTTGTCGAGCATCATCACACCATTGGGCGAAGCCTCGATGGCCGACAGGAACTGCGACAACTGCTCCTGCTCTTGGCGCAAAGCCAATTCACGCGCACGCAGGGCTTTCTCGGTGCGGTAGGCCAGCTCACCCCAGAAGCCGCTGTCGCGCGGCGCCGACGTCTGCAAGGGGCCACGCAGCCAG
>JAYVBO010000044.1:0-1954 GCA_043750435.1 Betaproteobacteria bacterium
CTGCTCGGGCGTGAACTGCGCCAGCGCGTTGTAGGCGCCGCGAAACTTGAAGGCGCCCATGCGCTGGAAGTTTTCGCACTTGAAGAAAACCTGGGCGCCGGTGCGGGCGTTGAAGGTGGATGACGTCAGCACCGGCGTGCGGTGGGCCACGCCTTGCAGTCGGCCGGCGGCGGCTTCGATGTCGGCATAGGCAATAGCCAGGGCCGGAAGGGCGGGTGCGCTCATGCGTTCACCTGTGCAGCGGGGCCTTGGAAACTGCCCTGGCGGAAGGTCAGCACCAGGGTGTCGCGCCAGGCCGGTGCGTCCGGGTCCAGCGGTTGGATGGGCGTGGTTTCGTGGATCACGCGGGCGTCGTCCAGCAGCAGCGCGCTCCAGGGTTCGGCCAGCGTGAAGCGCACGCCCTGCGGGCCCACCGCGTCGAAGACCCGGGTCTCACCGCCCTTCACGTTGTGCCGCGCCACGATGACGACCACCACCAGATCCACGCCGTCGCGGTGGGCGCCCTCGGGCGTCGGCCGGCCTATCGAACCCACGCCTTCGGTGTCGATGCGAAACGGGTGGGCTTCCACAAACCAGGGCCGCACGCCACGCAAGGTGTCGGCCACGCCAGCCAGGCCTTGCAGCAGGCGCGCCCACGCGGGGTCTTGCGCCAGCGCTTCGGGCAACGGGTCGAACCAGCGCTGGTAGCCGCCGTGCAGGGCGTTGTATTCGACCGGCTGCCAGTGCGCGCGGTGTGGCACGGCTTGCACCGCCTGCGGCGTGACCACGAAGCAGCCGTGGCGGCGGCGGCGGTAGTGGCCGCCGTCGCGCAGGTGCGGGTCGGGCGGCAGCGCGAGCCAGTGCGCTTGCCAAGCCTGCAGGCCGTCAGAACTGAGGCCACACAACTCGCGCAGCGATGCAGCGTCGATGACGGCCCAGCCGTCGCCGGACAGTTGCGCCGGCAGGCCGGCCAAGGGGGTAGAAATCGGGGTGGGTAGCGTGGCGTTCATGCGGTCAAAACTGAAACACGGGCCGGTTTGGTGACATCCGGGCGCTTTTTCTGGAGGCAACACCCCAATCGGGTGTCAGCTTGAAGGAGGACTCTGCCGTTAAGGTGCTCACAGGTCACGCAAATGCCCACCGCAACCACCCTTCCCGCCCCCATCGCCGCTTCCGCCTGCCTGCTCGAAGTCATCGAGCTCAAGTGGCTGTTGGCCGGGCACGGCATGCGCATCCACGTCGAGCAGTTGCTGCACGACCCGGAGTATGCCCGGCACACCCTGGACTGCGCCGCCCTCACGGCCAACCCCGTGTTGCGCGAAGTGGCCGCGCGGCTGCGCGTGCACCTGGGGTTGACCCTGGCCGCAAACGGCCCCGCTGCAGGCCCTGCGGCGTAGCATTCTCAGCCTGGGGTGCGCCACCCGGCGCGCCGGCTGGAGGGTTGCGATGAAGCTGCCTGATCCCCAAGTGAAGTTCGCGCTGATGTGCAGGCTGGCGTGCACGCTGAAGTGCACGGTGTTGGGCTTGCTGCTCACTGCCTGCAGTACCGTGCCGCCGCTTCCGGTCGCGGCAGTGAGCGCATTGCTCCACGATGAGGCCTACCCACTCGCGGTCGTACCCGCCGACCGCGATACGGTCTTCGATTTCAGCCCAGCGATGCGCGCCTACGCCGACACCCAGTTGGCCGCCGTCGCCCGCCTGCGCGACCCCCGCCAGGCGCTGCTGGAGGCCCTCTACCGCGAAGACAAGCTGCGCCTGCGCTACGACGCGGGGCCGACCCGCAACGCGGCCCAGGCCTTTGACGCGAAGGCTGGCAATTGCCTGTCTTTGGTCATCATGACGGCGGCTTTCGCTCGCCATCTGGGCGTGCCTGTCAGCTACCAAAGCGTGCAGGTGGATGACACCTACAGCCGCAGTGGCGGGCTGGTGCTGATCAGCCACCACGTCAACCTGGTGCTGGGCCGCCGCCTGTCGC
>JAYVBO010000045.1:0-1950 GCA_043750435.1 Betaproteobacteria bacterium
ACACCCATCAGCAGGCGCCTGCGTTCAAGCGCTCAGCCAGAGCGCCAGCACGGCGGCAGCACCCAGCACGGCCAGCATCGAGAAGAAGCGCGGCGACAGGAATGCGTCCACCGCCTCAACCGCGCTCTGCAGGCCGTGCAGCTGATGGCATGCTGCCGCGCAGTGTGCGCGGTGGCTTTGCAAGCCGGTGGGGTCGCCGCGCAAGGCGATGCGGCCCGACTGCTGCGACGCTGAACGGGCGGGCGCAGTGCCCCGGGCGGTTGGAGTGAGCAGGGCCATGGCAGGTCTCCTTTGGGGCTTCAGCGCGGGTTGCGCGGGCCGCGGGCCAGCAGAGTGCCCAGCAGCATCAGCGAAGCGCCAGCGGCGGCGGCGATCAGCACGGCCTTCAGCGGGTCGTGCTCGATGTAGCCGCGTGTGGCGTCGCGGGCGTGTTCGGCTTGGCGGCGCAACTGCGCCGAGCTGTGGCGCAAGAGGTCGTTGGCGCGGTCCGCCAGGTTCTGCGCGCCGTCGGCCAGGCCGTTCATGGCCTGATCAGCGGCATGGCTGCTGGCGTCGAGCATGGCGGTGGCACCGTCGCTGATCTGGTGGCCGATGTGGGATTTGTTGGTGTTCATGGTGGCTTCGCTTTCTGTGGGGTGGGGAACAGGGGTTGGGACAAAAACGGCAGGGGCGGCGCGGCGCAGGGCGCCGCCTTCAGCCGCGGCGCAGCAGGCCGACGAGGCCGCTGACCACGGCCATCACGATGAAGACGCCGAACAGCACCTGGGCGATGCCGGCCGCGCCACTGGCCAAGCCGCCGAAACCCAGCACGGCGGCAATCAATGCGATGACGAAGAAGACGACGGCGTAGTGCAGCACGGGGGGCTCCTGGAGTTGATGGATCGATGCTCGCCGGTTCGATCGGCGCGGTCTGTGCGGCAGCGAACGGCGCCGTCTTTCTCGGGTTAGCCCATCCAGCGACGCCCAGCGTGTGCAGGCAGACAGACAAGACGACCGGCGATCAACAGACTGCGAAGGTCAGGGCGTGAACGTTGATTTCAGATGAACGCCACCACACCCTGCAGACCTTCAATGAATCCGGCAGCAGGAGCCCGCCATGACCCACGAAAAGAAGACCTACCGAGCACTGGCGGTGACCACCCTCACCACCCTGGCCGTCACCAGCGCTTTGCTGCTGACCTTGGGCGGCTGCGCCACCCCGCCCATGCCCACCGCGCAGTTGGCGGTGGCCGAGGCCGCCGTGCAGCGCGCCAACACCAGCAGCACCCAAGAAGCCGCGCCGGCCGAACTGGCCACCGCGGTGGGCAAGCTGGCGCGTGCCCGCGCTGCCGTTACCGCCGGTGACGCCCCGCTGGCCCGCCGCATGGCCGACGAAGCCACCGTGGACGCACAGCTGGCCGAACAGCGCGCGGCCGCCGCACGCGCCGGCCTGGCGGCCCGCGAAAGCGAAAACGCAGCCCGCGTGCTGCGCGAAGAAATCAACCGCAAGACCGTTCGCTAACAGCGCACAGAGAGAGACCCCTATGAACAAGACCTTGCAGACCCAAAGCCCCACCAGCCGCCGCCAACCCGGCTTTCCGCGCCACGCCATCAGTTTGCTGGTGGCCATAGGCGCGCTGAGCACGCTGGGTGCGTGCAGCACGGTGCCCGAACGCAACGTGGCGCTGGACCAGGCGCAAAGCCGCTACAACGCGGCCCAGGCACAGACCCAGGTAACCGCCTTGGCGCCTGAGGAACTCAAGCGCGCCAGCGAAGCCCTGCGCGTGGCCGAGCAGGCCAAGGCCAGCGGCGAAAGCCCGGCCACCGTGGACCACCTGGCCTACCTGGCCAGCCAGCGCGTGGGCATTGCACAAGACACCGCTGCCAGCCGGGCCTCTGAAGCCGTGATTGCCGGTGCCGCCGCCGAGCGCGACCGCATGCGCCTGGCGCTGCGCACGCAGGAAGCGGAAA
>JAYVBO010000046.1:0-10559 GCA_043750435.1 Betaproteobacteria bacterium
TCGACATAGCTTTCCGCGCTGAGGTATTCCAGGTTGACCCACACCGGCGGTTGCTGCCTGGCGGCCATCGCGGCCACGCGCTCGGGTGGCGGGTCGCAGCCAAAGGCCTCGACGACGACATCGCCCGGCGCATCTTGCGGGCCCGGCCACGGCCAGACCGTCACGCCCGGTGCACCCTGCGGCGCCATGAAGGCCAGCGGCGCGGCGTCGTCAATGACCAGGCGCACGCGGTCGCCGCGCGCCGCCAGGTCAGCGGCCAGGCGCCAGCACACGCCGGCGTCGCCGAAGTTGTCGATGACGCGGCAGTAGAGGTCCCAGTTCAGCGGCGGCAAGGTCGGCATGGCGGGATTGTCGAAGCTTTGATAATCGCCGCCGATGAGCGCCCCCCCGCCCCCCCGCGACCCCGTCCCCGAAAGCAGCCCGGCCGTGCTGGAACGACTGCTGGCCGAAGTGGCTGCGCTGCCCCACCTGCCCGGCGTCTACCGCTGGTTCGACGGGCAGGACGCGCTGCTCTACGTGGGCAAGGCGCGCGACCTGAAGAAGCGGGTGACCAGCTACTTGCAGAAGGACCACGGCGGCACGCGCATCGGCCACATGGTCAGCCGCATTGCGCGCTTGGAGACCACGGTGGTGCGCAGCGAGGCCGAGGCCCTGCTGCTGGAAAACAACTTGATCAAGGCGCTGTCGCCGAAGTTCAACATCCTGTTCCGCGACGACAAGAGCTACCCCTATCTGAAGATCACGGGCACCCAGTCCCGTGACGCGAAAGCCACCGGCCCGAAGTTCCCTCGGATGGCCTATTTCCGGGGCGCCATCGACCGCAAGCACCGCTATTTCGGGCCCTACCCGAATTCGTGGGCGGTGAAGCAGACCATCGAGCTGATGCAGAAGGTCTTCCGCCTGCGCACCTGCGAAGACACGGTGTTCAACCACCGCTCGCGGCCCTGTCTGCTGTACCAGATCCAGCGTTGCTCGGGTCCTTGCGTGGGCCTGGTGACGGCCGCTGACTACGGCCGCGATGTGCGCGATGCCGAACGCTTCTTGCTGGGTGAACCGCAAGAGGTCATCAGCGACCTGCAGGCCCAGATGATGGTCTACGCCGAGGCGCTGGAGTTCGAGCGCGCGGCCGCGCTGCGCGACCGCATCGGTTCGCTGTCGAAAGTGCTGCACCAGCAAAGCGTCGAGGTCAGCAGCCTGTCGGCGCTGGACAAGGACGTCGACATCCTGGCGGTGAAGGTGGCCGGTGGCCGCGCCTGCGTCAACCTGGCCATGGTGCGCGGCAGCCGTCACCTGGGTGACCGCGCCTATTTCCCGAGCCATGTGGACGACGGCGCGGCTCTGAGCGAGCAGGAAGCGGAGGACCGGCATGAAGGCCAGCCGGCTGACGCCGCAGCCCGCCACACGCCCGAACAGGCGGTGCTGGAGGCCTTCATCGCGCAGCACTACATCGGCCAGACGATTCCGCCGCAACTGGTCACCAGCCATGTCGTCGACACCCACCTGCTGGACGCCCTGAGCGAGGCCGCCGGCGTGAAGGTGCGCGCCCAGCACCAGCCGCGTGAACAGCGGCGCATCTGGCTGGAAATGGCGGCCAAAGGGGCCGAGCTGTCGCTGGCCCGGCTGCTGGCTGAGGAAGGTTCGGCGCAGCAGCGGACACGCTCGCTGGTCGAGGCGCTGGACCTCGATTGCGCGGATCCGGCGCAGTTGCGCATCGAATGTTTCGACATCAGCCACACGGCCGGTGAGGCCACCCAGGCGTCTTGCGTGGTCTACGAAGGCCACGCCATGCAAAGCGCACAGTACCGTCGCTTCAACATCGAAGGCATCGTGGGCGGCGACGACTACGCCGCCATGCGCCAGGTACTGACCCGGCGTTACGCCAAGTTGGCCGAGTCCATCGCTGCGGGCAAGGCCGACGAAGTCGAGGCCGCGCCCGCGCCTGCGCCGCCACCGGTCGCCGACCCTGCCGCTGCCGAAGCAGCAGCCGTGGCCGTGGTCGCTCCTGCCAGCAAGGCCCGCCGTGGCCTGGCTCGCCTGCCCGACCTGGTGCTGGTGGACGGCGGCCGCGGCCAGGTCAGCATGGCGCGCGAAGTCTTCGAAGAACTGGGGCTGGACGTGAGCCTGATCGTCGGCGTCGAAAAGGGCGAAGGCCGCAAGGTCGGGCTGGAAGAACTGGTCTTTGCGGACGGCCGCGCGAAGGTCTACCTGGGTCACGACTCGGCCGCCTTGATGCTGGTGGCGCAGATTCGCGACGAGGCCCACCGCTTCGCCATCACCGGCATGCGCGCCAAACGGGCCAGCGTGCGCACCGGGGGCAGCAAGCTGGAAGACATTGCCGGCGTGGGGCCGCGCAAGCGGGCGCGCTTGCTGCAGCGCTTCGGTGGTCTGCGCGGCGTGGCCAACGCAGGGGTTGAAGATCTGGCCACGGTTGAGGGCATCTCGAAGGATTTGGCCGAGGAGATCTACCGTGCTTTGCATTGAGCGTTGGCTCGGCGCAGCGGCCGTGCTGCTGCTGGCGGTTGGCCCCGCGCCCGCAGCGGCCGACGACGAGGCCCCGATGGCCCGGCCGCCGCGCTACCTGCGCCTGGACCCGCCGGCCGCGCCGCGCGATGCGAAAGCGCTGCGCTTGCAACTGGCCCAGCGCCTGGTGGCCGCCCACCCCGACACCAGCTACACCAGCCGCGCCCCCGACCGCCTGTGGGCCATACCGGTGCTGGAAATTGAACTCAATGCCGACGGTAGCGTGCGCAAGATTGCCGTGCTGCGCAAGCCCACCACCGGTGACGAAGCCACGGTGCTGGCGATGGCTGCGGTGCGCCGCGCGGCGCCCTACGGTGACGTGTCCCGGCTGCCCAGGCCGTGGAAGGTGGTCGAGACCTTTCTCTTCGACGATGAACTGCGTTTCAAGCCACGCACGCTGGACCTGAATTGAGTCGATCCGCACATCCACGGGCAAGGGGCCGCCCCTTGGGCACAATCACCCGATGTTCCTGACCATCCCCACGCTGTTGACCTGGGCGCGCATCGCGGCCATTCCCTTCATCGTGGGCGTGTATTACCTGCCTTGGGACATGGCGGCCAAGAACCTGGCGGCCACCCTGATGTTCGTCTTGTTCGCCGCCACCGACTGGCTCGACGGCTGGCTGGCGCGCAAGCTGAACCAGACCTCGGCCTTCGGCGCCTTTCTCGACCCGGTGGCCGACAAGGTCCTGATCTGCGCCTGCGTGCTGGTGCTGGTGCACTTGAAGCGCGCTGACATCTTCGTGGCGCTGATCATCATCGGCCGCGAAATCGCCATCTCGGCGCTGCGCGAATGGATGGCGCAGATCGGCGCCTCGCGCAGCGTGGCCGTGCACTGGCTGGGCAAGTTCAAGACCACGGCGCAAATGGTGGCCATACCCTTCTTGCTCTATGACGGGCAGCTGTTCGGCGCCGTCGACACCCGGGCCTGGGGCACCGTGCTGCTGTGGGTGGCGGCCGTGCTCACGGTGTGGTCGATGGCCTACTACCTGCGCAAGGCCATCCCCGAAATCCGCGCCAAGGCCCGCTGAGTGCGCATAGGGTCTGCCACGGCGCTGGTGCGCGCCACGCCGGTGGTCTTCGTGCTGATCTGGAGCACCGGTTTCGTCGCCGCCCGCCTGGGCATGCCCCACGCGCAGCCGCTGACCTTCTTGATGTTCCGCTACGGTCTGTCGGCGCTGCTGTTCACCCTGTGGGTGCGCGCGGCGGGTGTGGCCTGGCCGCAGGGCCGCCAGCAGTGGCTGCACCTGAGCGTGGTCGGCACCTTGATCCAGGCCGGCTACCTGGGCGGCGTGTGGTGCGCCGTGAAGGCCGGTCTGGGCGCCGGGCTGGTGGCCCTGATCGTCGGCCTGCAGCCGGTGCTAACCGCACTCTGGGTAAATTCACGCGGCGCCTCGCAGAAGGTGCTGCCTTTGCAGTGGCTGGGCCTGGCGCTGGGTCTGAGCGGGCTCTTGTTGGTTGTGTGGCAAAAACTGCACGTTGGCGAAGCCCACGCCCACACCGTGGCGCTGGCTGCCTTCGCGCTGCTCAGCATCACGGTGGGCACGCTGTACCAGAAGCGCTGGGTGCAGGCCTGTGACGTGCGCAGCGCCAACACCGTGCAACTGCTGGCGGCCTTCGTGGTGACCTTGCCGCTGGCGCTGCTGGAGCCCTGGCAGTTCGATCCGCACCCCGACTTGTTCATTGCGCTGGCCTGGTCGGTGCTGGTGCTGACCCTGGGTGGCAGTTCGCTGCTGACGTTGCTGATCCAGCGTGGCGCCGCCACGGCCGTCACCAGCCTGATGTACCTGGTGCCACCGTGCACGGCCGTGATGGCCTGGTGGCTGTTCAATGAAACCCTCACCGCCACGGTCTTCGCCGGCCTGGCCCTCACCGCTGCGGGCGTGGCCCTGGTCGTCAGGCAGGTGCGACCCGCTGTCCCCGTTTTGAAGGAGCAAACACCATGAGCAAGCACCGCATCGCCGTCATCCCCGGTGACGGCATCGGCAAGGAAGTCATGCCCGTCGGCGTGGCCGCGCTGGAGGCTGTCGCCGGACGCTTCGGCCTCGACGTCCACCTCGACCACTTTGACTTCGCCAGCTGCGACTACTACGCCAAGCACGGCACCATGATGCCGGCCGACTGGAAGGACCAGATTGGTGGCCACGAAGCCATCCTGTTTGGCGCCGTGGGCTGGCCGGCCACCGTGCCCGACCACATCTCGCTGTGGGGTTCGCTGATCAAGTTCCGCCGTGACTTCGACCAGTATGTCAACTTGCGCCCAGCGCGGCTGATGCCTGGCATCCGCTCGCCGCTGGTCAACCGCCACGGTGAGCCGCTGAAGCCCGGTGAGATCGACATGTGGATCGTTCGCGAGAACACCGAAGGCGAATACTCCAGCGTTGGCGGCCGCATGTTCGAAGGCAGCGACCGCGAGTTCGTCACCCAGCAGACGGTGATGTCGCGCATCGGCGTGGACCGCGTGCTGAAGTTCGCTTTTGAGCTGGCCGCCACGCGGCCGCGCCACAAGCTGACCTCGGCGACCAAGAGCAACGGCATCGCCATCACCATGCCCTACTGGGACGAGCGCGTCGAAGCGATGGCCAAGTCCTACCCGCAGGTGGCGGTGGACCGCTACCACATCGACATCCTGACGGCCTTCTTCGTGCAGCGCCCGCAACTCTTTGATGTGGTGGTGGCCAGCAACCTCTTCGGCGACATCCTGTCCGACCTGGGCCCGGCCTGCACCGGCACCATCGGCATCGCGCCGTCGGCCAACCTCAACCCCACGCGGCAGTGGCCCAGCTTGTTCGAGCCGGTACACGGCTCGGCGCCCGACATTGCGGGCAAAGGCATCGCCAACCCCATCGGTCAGGTCTGGTCGGTGGCCATGCTGCTGGACTTCCTCGGTCACCGCGATGCCCACGACGCGGTCATGACGGCCATCGAAGCCGTGCTGGCCGACCCGCAAGCGCCACGCACGCCCGACCTGGGCGGCGACGCCAGCACCAGCGATCTGGGCCGTGCTTTGGTCGAGACCTTGGCCCGCAACTAAGGCCGCGTGACCGCGGTGTCAAGCGAGGAAGCACGCTCATGCCGCGGGCCTAAGGCCCCTGGTTTGAGGGGTCGCAGGCCCTAGAATCCTGCCTCCGCTTGACACTGCTGAAAGCTGCTGGACTTAATGCTTCAGCCGGCATTTGAGGCAGTGGCGACACCGAATATTCAAGACATCCATCGAGGGGACCAGCGACGTGAACAAGAGTGAACTCATCGAGCACATTGCCAAGCAGGCGGACATTTCCAAGGCCGCCGCTTCCCGCTCGCTCGAAGCCTTGATCGGCGCTGTCAAGACCACCCTGAAGAAGGGAAACAACGTCACCATCACCGGCTTCGGCACGTTCACGGCCCCCAAGCGCGCCGCCCGCGTCGGTCGCAACCCGCGCACCGGCGCGGCCATCAAGATCAAGGCTGCCAAGGTGCCCAAGTTCCGCCCTGGCAAGGGCCTGCGCGACGCGCTGTAAAGCGCGCATCGCGCATCCGCATACCGGGTGCTTAGCTCAGTTGGTAGAGCGTCGCCTTTACACGGCGCAGGTCGGCGGTTCGAGCCCGTCAGCACCCACCACCACTCGAATAGAATTCGCAGCCCGCGCAACTGGCCTTCAGGTCTTGCGCGGGCCCTTCGTGCTGTGTACACGCAGCCGCCCCCGGCGAACTCCGGTTCGTTCTAGTTTCCAGGTGCCCCAAGTCGCTGCGCCCGCAGCGTCACCGGTGGCACCCTGAGGTCTCTTCCGATGTTTGATTTCATCCGCGAACACACCCGCTTGGCGCTGGGCTTCATGCTCTTGCTGATCATCCCGTCGTTTGTGTTCTTCGGTTCGCAGGGCTACTCGGGCATGACCGACGGCAGCAGCGCCACGGTGGCCAAGGTGGACGGGCAGAGCATCACCCGCAATGAATGGGACGACGCGCACAAGCGCTATGTGGACCAGGTGCGCCGCCAGTCGCCGAACGTTGACATCGCACAATTCGACACGCCCGCGCTGCGCCGCGACACGCTGGACGGCTTGGTGCGCGACCGCGTCCTGATTGCTGCGGCCGATCACCTGCACCTTTACCCGACCGTCGGCCGCATGGCCCGGCTGTTTGACAGCGACCCGCAATTCGCCGGTCTGCGCGGCCCTGACGGCAAGATCAGTGCGGAATTGCTGGCCATCCAAGGCATGAGCCCCGCGCTGTTCGACCAGCGTTTGCGCCAGGACCTGGCCACGCGCCAGGTCCTGGCCGGCGTGACGCAAACCGCACCGATGGCCGCCATGGCGGCATCGGCAGCGCTGGACGCCTATTTCCAGCGCCGCGAGGTGCAGTTGCAGCGTTACGAGCCCGCCGCCTACCGCAGCAAGGTCAACCCGACAGACGCCGAGGTCGAGGCCTACTACAAGGCCAACGAAGCGTTGTTCAAGGCGCCCGAACAAGCCACCATCGACTACGTGATGCTGGACCTGGAGACGCTGGGTAAAGGCATCACGCTGACCGACGCCGAACTGCACAAGGCCTATGACGACGGCTTGGCCAAGTACACCGTGCCCGAAGAGCGGCGCGCCAGCCACATCCTGATCAAGGCTGAAAAAGACGCGCCGGCCGCCGAGCGCGAAAAGGCCAAGGCCAAGGCGCAAGCCCTGCTCGCCGAAGTGCGCAAGAGCCCTGCGCTCTTCGCCGAACTGGCCCGCAAGAACTCCGATGATCCGGGCTCGGCAGCCAAGGGTGGCGACCTTGACTTCTTCGGCCGTGGCGCGATGGTCAAGCCCTTTGAGGACACCATCTTCAAGCTGAAGGCCGGCGAGATCAGCGACGTGGTGGAGACCGATTTCGGCTTCCATGTGATGACGCTGACCGCCGTGCGCGGCGGCCAAAGCAAGCCCTTCGACGAAGTGCGCGGCGCCATTGAAGTCGAACTGCGCAAGGCCAAGGCGCAAGCCCGCTGGGCCGAAAGCGCTGAACTCTTCACCAACACGGTCTATGAACAAAGCGACAGCCTGAAGCCGGTCATCGACAAGCTGAAGCTGGAAAAGAAAACCGCCACGGTGATGCGCACCGCGCCGGCCGCTGCCGTGGCCGCCAAGAGCCCGCTGGCTGCGCCCAAGTTCCTGGACGCGATTTTCGGCGCCGACAGCCTGCGCAACAAGCGCAACACCGACGCGCTGGAAGTCGGGCCCAACCAGTTGATCGCGGCCCATGTGGTGCAGCACCAGCCTGCCCGCATCCTGCCCTTGGCCGATGTGAAGGACGTCGCGCGCGAGCGCGTCATCGACACCCAGGCTGCGGCGCTGGCGCGCAAGGACGGCGAGGCCCGCGTGGCCGCGCTGCGCAGCAACCCCAGCGAGACCCTGCCCAATACCGTGACCGTGTCGCGCGGCAATGCCCAAGGCATGCCCAAGGCGCTGCTCGACCCGCTGATGCGCGCCGATGCCAGCAAGCTGCCGGCCGCGCTGGGGCTGGACCTGCCGGGCCAGGGCTATGTGGTGATGCGGCTGACCCAGGTTCTGCCGCGTGAAGCCATGCCAGGTGGCGACGAACCGCTGCGCGCGCAGTACACGCAAGCCTGGGCCGCAGCCGAGGCCGATGCCTATGTGGCAGCCCTGAAGAAGCGCTACAAGGCGGAGATCAAGCCGGCGGGCCAACAGCCTGCCGAGGCGGCTTCCGCAGCTTCGCGCTGACCCCATGCGGCCTTAACGTCGCTGGCGCGGTTATACTTATCGGCGCTGCGGTGGCTGTAGCTCAGTTGGTAGAGTCCAGGATTGTGATTCCTGTTGTCGTGGGTTCGAGCCCCATCAGCCACCCCAACATCTGTGTTTGCAAAGCGGCCCTTCGGGGCCGTTTTGCATGGGGCACCGCCCCAAACTCGCAACGACCTGGCAATCCCCCTGCATGGACCGCATAGATGCCCTGGTGATAGGCGCTGGCGCTGTGGGCTTGGCCGTTGGCCGTGCACTGTCTCAGGCTGGGCATGAGACCGTGGTGCTCGAATCCGAAGCTGCCATCGGCCAGGGTGTGAGCTCGCGCAACAGTGAGGTCATCCATGCCGGCCTGTACTACGCTACGGATACGCTGAAGGCCCGTTTGTGCGTGCGTGGCAAGTCGCTGCTGTACGACTTTTGCGCCAGCCACGGCGTGCCCCACCAGGCTTGCGGCAAGCTGGTCGTGGCCACGGCCGACGACCAGCTTGCGGCCTTGCTGGCACTGCAACAGCGGGCACAGGCCAACGGCGTCGCTGTCGAAGCCTGGACGGCCGCTGCCGCGCGGGCGCTAGAACCTGAGTTGCAGTGCACCGCTGCGCTGTGGTCGCCCAGCACGGGCATCGTGGACAGCCACGCCTACATGCTGGCGCTGCAGGGCGATCTGGAACAGGCGGGCGGCGCGGTGGCCGTCAGGTCGCTGGTGCGGTCGTGGACGGCGCTGCCCGGCGGCGGCGCGGTGCTGGTGGTGGATGCCGGCGAAGGTCCCTTCGAAATTGAGGCCGGCCTGGTCGTGAATGCGGCCGGCCTGGGCGCCTGTGCCTTGACGCAGGCTTTGACGGGTCTGCCACCTGCGCATCAATGCACGCCGCGTTTTGTCAAAGGCAGCTACTTCACGCTGGCCGGGCGCTCGCCCTTTAGCCACCTGATCTACCCGGCGCCAGTTGATGCCTGGTTGGGTGTGCATGTGACCCTTGATCTCGGCGGGCAAGCCAAGTTCGGGCCCGACTTCGAATGGTTGGATGCGAGCGACCCGCGCGAGATCGACTACGCCGTCGATCCGGCCCGCGCAGCGGCTTTCGAAACCGCCATCCGCCGCTACTGGCCCGCGCTGCCCGACGGCGCCTTGCAGCCCGGCTACAGCGGCGTGCGGCCCAAGATCCACGGGCCTGGAGAAGCCGCCCCCGACTTCCGCATCGATGGCCCTTCGCAGCATGGCTTGCGGGGCATCGTGAACCTGCTGGGCATCGAGTCACCCGGGCTGACCGCTTCGCTGGCCATCGCCGAAGCGGTGCTGGCCCGTCTGGACGCGGGCTGATCGCGGGCTGATTGCGGGCTGATCGCGCGAGGCACCCATGAAAAACGGCCCCGCAGGGCCGTTTTTCATGTGCAGCAGGCGAACCTGCTGGCACGGACTGGCGGTCGGGCTTCAGCCCTTCTTGGCCCAGGCACTGCACCAAGCGGCGGCCAGCACTTGCTTGCCGGCAAACAGCGGGCAGCCACCCGCGGCATCGGTAGCCTTGCCTTGGTACAGCGCGCAGTTGTTGCACTTCTGGTCCTTGGTGTGCTTGGGGTACTTCTTCGCGTCAACCTTGGCGGTGTCGGCGGCATAGCCCAGGCCAATGGCAGCCGGGTCTTTTTCATCGACCTTGGCGCCCTGGGCTTGGGCTTGAACGGCGGCGAGTGCGCCACCGCAGGCGGCCACTTGCATCAGGAAAGTACGGCGATTGCTTTGCGACATGAAAGAGGTACTCCGTGTGTAGAGGAAAGTGAGAACACCGATGCGGCGAAGGGCAGTCTGGCCGCGCAGGTGCAAGCTTGGCAGCTCAAGCTGCCGGAACGCTGACGCCCAAGCAGGTGTTGCAACGGCCCAGTCCGCGCAAGCGCGGATCGGGCTTGCCATCGCCAGTCTTGAAGTTGGCGTGGCAGCGGATGCAGACGTACATCTTGGAACTGGACATCATCGGCCGCACGCCAGGCTCGGCGTTGGGTCGGGCGGCCGTGTATTCGGCTTGGGTCTGGCGCAGTTTCGGACCGGCAGCGGTGTCGGTCGGGGGCGGCGTGCGGCGAGTGGTCATAGCAGATTGAGGCCGGGTGGCGAAGCCCGGATCGTCGCGAAGCGCGTATTGTCCCCGAAATGTGACGCCCTGGCACTCAGGTCTGACGTGGATGCGCGTGTCCGTGGTGGGCCAGTCTGACCGGCGGCTCAGCAGCGCCCAGAGAAGTCGGGCAGCCGAACCGCGCAGACGATGCCCGCTGGGTGGTTCTCGCGCCAAGCCACCCTGCCGCCCAGTAGTTTGACTCGCTTGCGAACGCCGCCCAGGCCCA
>JAYVBO010000047.1:0-10557 GCA_043750435.1 Betaproteobacteria bacterium
TCAACCCCGCTGCTTTCGCGCGTGCCGGGGCCAGTGGCAGCTCCACGAACGCTTTTGCCGGCAAGGGCGCCACCGTGAACAGCAACGACTTCAGCGGCACCATCACCGTCATCGTGCGCCAGGTGCTGCCCAACGGCCATTTGGTGATTGCTGGCGAGAAGCAGATCGGGGTCAACGAGAACGTCGACGCGCTGCGCTTTTCGGGCCAGCTCGACCCGCGAGCCATCCAGCCTGGCAACACCGTGGCCAGCAGCCAGATCGCCAACGTGCGGCTGGAGCAACGCGGCCGTGGACAACAGTCCGAAGCCCAGGCCATGGGTTGGCTGGGTCGTGCCTTCATGACGGTCATGCCGTTCTGATGATGGCCTCAAGACATCTCTTGCTCGCCCTGTGCCTCGAGCTGGTCAGTGGCACATCGGCGCAAGCCACCGTGCGCCTGAAAGAAGTGGCCGCCGTGCAAGGCGTGCGCAACAACCAGTTGGTGGGCTACGGCCTGGTGGTGGGCCTGGACGGCACCGGCGACCAGGCCACCCAGACGCCCTACACCACGCAGGCGCTGAACGCCATGCTGCAGCAGTTCGGCATCACCGTGCCGGCGGGCACCAGCATCCAGCCGCGCAATGTGGCGGCGGTGATGGTCACGGCCGTGCTGCCACCGTTTGCCCAGCCGGGCCAGACCATCGACGTCAATGTGTCGTCGGTCGGCAATTCCAAGAG
The DNA here is from genome assembly GCA_043750435.1 of Betaproteobacteria bacterium. Classification (GTDB taxonomy): domain Bacteria; phylum Pseudomonadota; class Gammaproteobacteria; order Burkholderiales; family Burkholderiaceae_C; genus Rubrivivax. The sequence continues at coordinate 718 of JAYVBO010000047.1, forward strand.
CCTGCGCGGCGGGACCCTGATCGCCACGCCGCTGCGCGGTGCCGACGGTCAGGTCTACGGCCTGGCGCAGGGCAACCTCATCGTCGGCGGGGCCGGGGCTTCGGCCGGTGGCTCCAAAGTGCAGATCAACCACCTGTCGGCCGGGCGCATACCCGACGGCGCGAGCGTTGAACGCGCGGTGGCCACACCGTTGGGCGACGGTGACAGCTTGCAGCTGGGCCTGAACGCCAGCGACTACGCCACCGCCCGCGCCGTGGCCGCGGCCATCAACAACGCCAAGGGTGCCGGCACGGCCGCTGCCGTGGACGGCCGCACCGTGCGCGTGAAGGTGCCGGCCGCCGGGGGCGACCGCGTCGGCTTCCTGGCCGACATTGAGAACCTGACGGTGGAGTTGGAAAGGCCGGCCGCGCGCATCGTGCTCAACGCCCGCACCGGCTCGGTGGTGATGAACGATGCCGTCACGCTGGGGCCATGCGCCGTGGCCCACGGCAACCTGTCGGTGACCATCAACACCACGCCAGTCATCAGCCAGCCCAACGCGCTGGGCGCGGGTTCCACCGTGCAGGCCGAGAAGTCCGACATCTCGGTAACGCAGCAAGGTGGGGCGCTGGTGAACATGGCCGCCGGCACCAAACTGACCGACGTGGTGAAGGCGCTGAACGCGCTGGGCGCCACGCCACTGGACCTGTTGGCCATCTTGCAGGCCATGAAAAGCGCCGGCGCGCTGCACGCCGAGATCGAGGTGATCTGATGGCTGCTTCGCCCCTGACCGCCACCAACAGCCTGGTTGCCGACGCCACCAACCTGGTGGCCTTGAAGGCCAAGGCTGGCGCCGACCCGAAGGCCGCGGCGCGCGAAGTGGCCAAGCAGTTCGAGTCCATCTTCATGAACGAGATCATGAAGGGCATGCGGGCCTCCACGCTGTCCAGCGGCATGCTGGACAACGCCAGCACCGGCATGGGCACAGAGATGCTGGACCAGCAGTTCGCCAACCAGTTGAGCGGCCGGCCGGGCGGTTTGTCCGACGCCATCATGAAGCAGCTGGAAAAGCAGATGGGCCTGAGCCCGGGGCCGATACCGGCCACCACTTCGGCCAACAACACGCCCGCGCCTTTGAGCGTCACGCCCACCGCCACGCGCATACCGCAGGCCGGCGCCGCCGGCTTCGTGCAACAGCATTCCCAGGCCGCCAGTGATGCCGAGGCCGCTACTGGTGTGCCGGCCAGCTTCATGGTCTCGCAGGCCGCGCTGGAAACCGGCTGGGGGCGCAAGGAAATCCGCAATGCCGACGGCACGTCATCGCACAACCTCTTCGGCATCAAGGCGGGCGCCAACTGGAAGGGCGCCACCACCGAGGTCACGACCACCGAGTTCGTCAACGGCCAGGCGCAGAAGGTGGTGGCCAAGTTCCGCGCCTACAACAGCTATGCCGATTCTTTCGCTGACTACGCCAAGCTGATGAAGGACAGCCCGCGCTACCGCAATGCTGTGGCCCAGGCCCAGACTGCCCAGGCCACGGCCGCTGCCGCCGCGGGTACTTCAGCCAGTGCCACTGCCAGCGCGGCCGCTGGCTTCGCCCAGGGCTTGCAGAAAGCCGGCTACGCCACCGACCCCGCCTATGCCGACAAGCTGACGCGGGTCATCAACACCACGCTGCGCCTGCAGCGCCTGGCGACCTGAACACCGGACCGCTGAGCCATGAGCAATTCCGTCCTCGCCAACATCGGCCTGAAGGCCATGGCCGCGCAGTTTGCCGGCCTGCAGACCACCGGCAACAACATCGCCAACGCCAGCGTGGCCGGCTATTCACGGCAACGGGTCGAGTTGACCACCTCGTCGGGCCTGAACCGAAACGGCGCCTTCTTCGGGCGCGGTGTGGACGTGGCCGCGGTCAGCCGTTCGCACGACGCCTACCTGAGCAGTGAAGCTGGCCGCACCGCCTCGATGGCCTCGATGGACATCACGCGCCTGGGCCAGCTGCGGGGGCTGGAGAGCGTTTTCCAGACCGGCGAAACGGGCCTGGGCGCGGCGACCAGCCAGTTCTTCAAGGCCATGGTCGATGTCAGTAGCAACCCCAGCGACATGTCGTCGCGCCGGGTGGCCCTGGCCCGCGCCAGCGACTTGGTGTCCCGCTTTAACGACGCCGGCAAGACGCTGGACAGCCTGCAAGTCGGCGTCACCACAGCGCTGACGGCGGCCGTCACCGAAATCAACGGGCTGGCCAAGCAGATCGCCAGCGTCAACCAGCAGATTGCCGTCGCCCAGGGCGCACCGGGCACGCCGAATGACCTGCTGGACCAGCGCGACCAGTTGGTGGCCCAGCTGTCGCAGAAGATCCGCATCGACCGCGTCGACGCTTCGGACGGCACCAACACCGTCTCCATAGCCGGCGGCCAGCCGTTGGTGCTGGGCACCCAGTCCGCGCAACTGCAGGTTACCCGCGATGCCAGCGACCCCACGCGCAGCGGCCTGGCCATCGCCGACGGCAGCATGCTGCGGACCTTGGACGGCAACAGCCTGGGCGGCGGCGCGGTGGCCGGCCTGCTGCAGTTCCAGAATGAGGACCTGGTGCAGGGCCGCAACCTGGTCGGTCGACTGGCGGCTTCCATCGGCATGGCCATCAACGACCAACAGGCCCGCGGGGTGTCGCTGCAGTCGCCGCTGGGGCAGATCGGGGGCTCGCCCTTCTTCGAGATCGGTGGCCCGCAGGCCCTGCCCAATGCCAACAACCTGCGCGACGGTAGTGGCACGCCCATCGGCAGCGTCAGCATGACCGTCACCGATGCGTCGGCGTTGCAGGCCAGCGACTACGCCCTCAGTCCGGGCAGTGCGGCGGGCACCTGGCAGCTGACGCGGCTGTCCGACAACGTGGTGCGCACCATCAGCAGCGGCGACGTGGTTGACGGCGTGCGTATCGACGTCAACAACCCCCAGGCGGGCGACCGTTTCCTGCTGCAGCCGGTGGGCCGCGCAGCGTCCACGATGAAGGCCCTGCTGACCGACCCGCGCGATGTGGCGGCCGCCTCGCCGCTGGTGGCCACTGTGGCCACAGGCAACACCGGCACGGCCAGCATCAGCAGCCTGCAGGTCAAGGCCTTGCCGCTGCCCACGCCGGGCGCCACCGTGCAGGTCACCTTCACCGACGACAACGGCGGCTACGACTGGACGCTGCTGGACGCCGGCAACGCGGTCATTGGTGGCGGCAGCGGCACCTGGCAGCCCGGCACCACGCTGCCGCCCAGCGGCACCGATTTCAACGGCTTCCAGCTGCAGATCGACGGCGTGCCGCGCAGCGGCGATGTGCTGAGCGTGGCACCCACGTCCAGCACCGGGGTGGCCACCAACAACGGCAACGCTTTGTCGCTGATGGCCCTGCGCGATGCCAATCTGGTCGACGGCCGCAATGCCACCGACGGCTACGCGCAAGCCATCGCCGACGTTGGCGTGCGGGTGCAGAGCAGCCGGACTTCGTCGTCGATCTCATCGGCCGTGGCCCAGCAGGCCGAGACCAGCCGCAATTCGCAGTCCGGCGTCAACCTGGACGAAGAAGGTGCGCGGCTCATCCAGTACCAACAGGGCTACCAGGCCGCCGCCAAGGTGCTGTCGGTGGCGCAGAGCATCTTCGACACCCTCTTGCAGGCCACGGCCCGCTGATAAGGCAGAACCGCTATGCGCATCTCCACCGCTTCGGCCTTTGACAACACCGTGGCCAATCTGCAGCGCCGCCAAGAGGCGCTCAGTGAAGCCCAGGTTCAACTCACCAGCGGCAAGCGCCTGCAGCGGCCCAGCGACGACCCGGCCGGCGCCGCCACTGTCGAGCGTGCGCTGGCGGCCGCCACGCGCGCCGAAAGCCAGCAGCGGGCATTGGACGCGGCGCGCAATTCGATGGCGCAAAGCGAAAGTGCCCTGGGCGAAGCCGGCAACATCATGCAGCAGGCCCGCGAACTGATGGTCGCGGGCGGCAACGGCAGTTACAGCGACGTCGAGCGCAAGACCGTCGCTGACAACCTGCGCAGTCTGCGCAACGACCTGCTGGCCGTGGCCAACCGCAGCGACGGCGCCGGCCGCTACCTGTTCGGCGGCCAGGGCAGCGACGGCCAACCGATGCTGGACGGGCCCGGTGGTGTCACCTTCAGCGGCATCGCGGGCGGCATGCAGGCGGCCACCGGCGAATCCATGCCCATGTCGCTGGACGGCCGCTCGGTGTGGCTGCAGGCACCCGACCCGGCCAATCCGGGCGCCACGCTGTCGCTGTTCGACGCGCTGGACAAGGCCATCAGCGAGCTGTCGACGCCCGGCCGCACGGCGCAGCAGGTGGCGGACACAGTGAGCACCGGTCTGGCGGGCATGGACGCTTCGATGTCCAACCTGTCCAGCTGGCGTTCGGCCGCCGGTGAGGCGCTGAACCGCGCCGACAACATTGGTGACCGGCTGTCGCAGGCCAAGCTCAGCGCGCAGGGCCAGCGGTCTGACGCCGAAGACCTGGACATGGTGGCCGCTGTTTCCAGCGTTCAGGCCAAACAGACCGGCTACGATGCGGCCCTGAAGACCTATTCCATGGTGCAGCGACTGTCGCTGTTCGACTACATCAAGTAGCCGGCCCGTCCAGCGGTCACGGCCGCCGCGCTGGCTGCGGCTCCACTTGAACCCGAAGCCGCGACAGCGGCCGAGCGCATGCAAGACCACACCGTGCTGGGCCAGGTGGCCCTGGGCTACAGCCCGATGATCGACCCGCAACGGGCCATTTCGGCTCTGCGCCTGACCGTCTTCCCCGAACGCCCCGACGCCGCGCCCGATGCGAGCGCATTGCTGCGGGCCATCGAGGCAGTCTGGCCCCCGGTGGCCGTGGTGGCCGGCAGCCGCCCGCCGCCGCCCCGGGTGTCGCTGAACCTGGCCGGTGAAGCCCTGTTGCAGGGCGTGATGGCCGCCGCGCCTGGCCCGCAGCTGATGGTGGAAGTGCCAGCCTTCATGGCCGGCGACGCCGCCAACGCGGCCGCGCTGCAGCGCCTGCATGCCGCTGGCACCGTGCTGTTGATCAAGGGCCGGCCGCTGGCACCCCTGGCGCCCGACGTGTTGGCGCTGTTCAAGCATTGCATCCTGGAGCCGGGTGAAGACCGTCGCGACGTCGCACCGGTCACTGACCCCGCCGGCCGCAACATCGCCGTCGTACAGGCCGGGGCGCGCAGCGCAGCCGCCACCGAAGCGGCCTTCCAGCGCGGCGCTGCGGCGGTGCTGGGCTGGCCTTGGGACGACGAGCCGCCCACCGTCGCCGGCCGCCAAAACCTGCCCGCCGACATCCGCACCGTGATGGACCTGATGCAGGGCGTGGACCGCGAAGAGCCGGTCGCCAAGCTGGAACCCGTGCTGCGCCGCGACCCGACGCTGGCTTTCCGCTTGATGCGCTACCTCAACTCGCCGGCCTTCGGCTTGCCGGTCGAGGTGAACTCCTTCAGCCACGCCTTGATGCTGCTGGGCTATCTGCGCCTGAAGCGTTGGCTGGCGCTGCTGCTGGTGTCGTCGGCCAAGGGCCCGAACAGCAAAGTGCTGATTTGCGGCGCCGTGCGGCGCGGCCTGTTGATGGAAGAGTTGGGCCGCGACCAGGGCGACGCCGAGATGCGCGGCGAGCTGTTCATCTGCGGCGTGTTTTCGCTGTTGCCGCGTTTGCTGCAGCAGCCCATGGCCGAACTGCTGCGCAGCGTGCCGGTACCCGAGCGCGTGCAGCAGGCCTTGCGCGGCGACGGCGGGCCTTATGGCGCCTACCTGGACCTGGTGCTGGCCATCGAGCAGGAATCGCTGTTCGACATCCGTGAACTCAGCGAACGCCTGCTGCTGGGCCCGGCGGCCGTCAACCGCGCGCTGCTCACTGCCCTGAAAGCCGCCAGCGAGCTTGAGCCCTGAGCCCATGACGGCGACGAAGGCGCCTGCAGCCGAGGTCTGGCGCGCGGTTTGCGCCCTGCCTACACCGGCGCTGCTGCAGGACGCGGATTTCCACATCGTCGAAGCCAACCCTGCGCTGGCAGCCGTGCTGGGCCAGGCCGCCGAAGCGCTGGTCGGGCAAGACCCCATCGCCCTGGGCCCGGCCGAAGACCGCGAATCGCAACTGGGCCAGCGCGCTGACACCGTGCTGGCCGATCAGCAAGGCCTGCCCTTGCCGCCGGGCCAACAGCGCCTGCAGGCACCCGACGGCCACCTGCGCTGGTTCAACACGCAAAGGCTGAAGCTGAACGCGGCCGGCGAGCCCGCTCAGTGGCTGACCCTGTGGCATGAAATCACCGCCGAGGTGCTGGCCCGTGAACAGGCGCGCAGCGCGCACGACGAGCTGGCGCAGTGGTTCGAGCTCAGCGGCAACGGCATGTTGGTCTACGACCCCAGCGGTCTGATCGTGCGCTGCAACGCGGCTTTCGAAGCGCTGGTCGAGCGCGTGCCCGAAGTGCTGGACGAGGCCTCGCCCGAACTGCAGGCCCTGCTGGGTTGGCAGGACGGCGCCATGTTGCCGCTGCTGGTGCCCGGCGCGCCGGCCGTTGAACGCCAGGCCCTGGTGCCGGTGAACGAGGGCCGTCGCCGGCGCCTCAGCGCACGCCTGGCCTGTCACCCGAATGCCCAGGGCGGGCGCCGCGTGATGGCGGTGGTGCAAGACCGCAGCACCGAAGACGAACGCGACCTGGCACAGCTGGAAATGGGCATGTTGATGGACACCGCCAGCATCGGCGTGGCCACCTACGACCCGCTGCGTGGCTGGTTGGTGCCGCCGGCCAGCGCGAAGTCACCGGGTGCCAAGGCAGGCGAGAAGGCGGCACCGGCCAAGGCCGGCGGCGCCTTGCTGGGCATAGGCCGCGAACTGGTCGAACCGGCCTCATTGCCCGAATACGAACGCCTGCAGCGGGCCTTGCGCAGTGGCGAGCGGACTGAAGTTCGCTATGCCGTGCGCCACCCCGAACTGGGCCCCCGCTGGCTGCTGACGCGGGTGGAACCCGGGGCACTGGCGGGCGGCCGCACCACCACCTCGGTGGTGACGCTGGACGTCACCGACCAGGAACGCGCGCAGCGCCGCAACGAACAGCTGCTGCGCGAACTGAGCATCATTCTGGACAGCTCCACGGCCGGCATCGCTTACCTGCGCGGCCCGGTTCTGGTGCGTTGCAACCAGCGCTTCGAACGCATGCTGGGCTTTCCGGCGGGTGGCGCGGCGGGGGCTTCGCTGGCCGAGATCTTCGGCCGCAGCATGGGCGAATTGCAAGGCGCGCCCAACGCCGTGCTGGCCCTGGCAGCGCTGGAGGCTGGCCGGCCCTTTGAGGCCGAATTGCCGCTGGCCCGGGGCGACGGACCGCCGCAGTGGTATTCGCTGTCGGTGCGCCGCGCCCAGGCCGAAGGCCAGCAAGACGAAGCCGTGGCCGTGCTGACCGACATCACGCGCCTGAAGAAGCAGCAAGCCGAACTGCAGCAGTTGTTGCGCGACCGCGAACTGATGTTCAGCCTGTCGGAAGTGGGCATCGTCTACCAGCGCGGCGCGCGCATCGAACGCGCCAACCAGGCCATGGCCGACCTCACCGGCTGGGCCAGCACCGAGCTGAGCACGCTGGACGCTGCCGAGCTGTACGAAAACGCCCGCGAGTGCGTTGAATTCGAGGCCCGCATCGCGCTGGCCCTGCGCGAACGCAGCCGCTTCAGCGGCGAACGCCGGTTGCGCCGCCGCGACGGCAGCCTGGTCTGGGTTCAGGTGGCCGTGCGCCCGGTGCAAGACGAGGCCGACCCCGACGGCGTGGCCGGTTCGGCCGGCGTGATCTGCTCTTTCGTCGACATCGACGAGCGCCGCAGCGCGCGCGAAAGCCTGGCTCTGCAAGCCGACCGCACGCGGGCCATTCTGAACTCGGTGCTGGTCGGCATCGTCACGGTTTCGGCCGACGGCATCCAGTGGATGAACCGCTCGGCGCGGCGCATGTTTGGCGGTGAGCTGGCCGACTTTGTCGGTGAGTCGCTGAGCATCGTGGCCACGCCCGAGGCCGACCACCCGCTGCGCCGCACCGACTACCTCAGCCGCCTGAAGGAAGGCCAGGCCGAGACTTTCGAATGCCGGTTGAAGGCGCGCGACGGACGCGAATTCTGGGTCGTGGGCAACGCCGTGCTGACCGGCCACGTGGCCGGTGGCGGTGCCGAACTGACCATCGCGCTGATGGACATCGAACGCCGCCGCCAGGCCGAAGTCAGCATCGCGCAGGCCCAGGCATCGCTGCAGCGGGTGATCGAAACCGCACCGCTGGCGATTGCGCTGTTCGACGCGCGCAGCCTGCGCGTGCAGCAGCTGAACCACACGGCGGCCAGCTTCTTCGGCCAGCCGTTGGACGCCGTGCTGGGTGCCGTGCTGGAAGACGCCACCGCAGCGCCCCGCGCGCAGGCCCTGCGCGGCTGGCTGGAACAGGCGGCCGCCAGCAGCCAGGCCGGCCAGCACGAATGGCGCGACGAAGTGGAAGTACACAGCGGCGGCGGCAATGGGCACGAGGCCATCGTCGGTGCCGGCCTGCGCGTGTGGGACTGCCGCATCGCGCCGCTGGATGACGCCGACCTGCCCGACGCCCAACTGCTGCTGGTGGCCAGCGACGTGACCGAGCAGCGCGCCGTCGAACGTGCCCGCCTGCAGGCCGCCATCGACCAGCGCGAGGTGCTGGTGCGCGAGGTGCACCACCGCATCAAGAACAACCTGCAGGGCGTGGCCGGCTTGCTGCAGCAGAGCGTGGCCCGCCACCCCGGGCTGGCCACGGTGTTGTCCGAGGCGGTCAGCCAGGTGCAGGCGATTGCCCAGGTGTACGGCCTGCAGGTCGGCGCCAACGGGCCGCTGGACGTGGCCAGCCTGCTGCAGGCCATTGCGCAGTCGGTGCAGCGCACCTTCGGCCGGACCATCACGGTGACGGTCGAAGGCGAGGTGCCGCACAGGCTGCCCGAGGCAGAGTCCATCCCGGTCGCCCTGACCGTCAACGAGCTGTTCACCAATGCCATCAAGCACAGCAGCGGCAGCGATGTGCGCTGCACGCTCAGCGCCGAAGGCGAAACCGTGTTCATCCGTATCGCCAGCCACGCTGCGCTGGCCGAAGGCTTCGACCTGATGCAGGTGCGCGCCGGCGTTTCCGGTCTGGGCCTGGTGCGCGCGCTGCTGCCGCGCCGCAGCGCCACGCTGACGCTGCAGCAGGTTGGCGCTGACGTGGTGGCCACCATCGAACTGCGCCCGCCCGGCGTGCGCCGGCCCGAGGCGGTGGAAATGGCCGCTGCGGCGCTTTGATCGGCCACAATCCCGGGCATGAATTCACCGGCAGGCCCAGCAGGGAACCCAGCGAGCGCAGGCAGGATCCTCGTCGTCGATGACGACCGCCTGGTGCTGGCCACCGTGACCCATGGCCTGGCGCAGGCCGGTTACGAAGTCATCGACGCCGACAACGGCGACGACGCCATTCTGCTGGCCCGCGAGCACCGCCCCGAGCTGGCGCTGCTGGACATCCGCATGGAAGGCAAAAGCGGCTTCGACGTGGCCGAGACGCTGCGCGACGCCTACCGCATCCCTTTCATGTTCCTGTCGGCCTTCGCCGACGAGGCCACGCTGGCCCAGGTCGAAGCGCTGGGCGCGCTGGATTACCTGGTCAAGCCGCTGGACGTGGGGCAGATCCTGCCGCGTGTCGCCGATGCCCTGGCCCGCGTGCGGGCCGGGCAGGGTGGCGCCACGTCGGCGCAGGCGCTGGCCGAGGCCGTCGCCCCGCCGCAGGTGGTACCGCTCGCACTTGACGTGCCGCTTGGGGCCGACCCGGTGGCGCTGGCCACGGGGGTGTTGATGCACCGCCATTCCTTGCTGCGCGG
>JAYVBO010000048.1:0-4556 GCA_043750435.1 Betaproteobacteria bacterium
AGGTCAGGCTGAGCCAGGTCGACACAGACCAGGCCCACGCCCTGCGCCTGGGCCCACAGCCGCCACGCGGCGCGGCGTTCAACCAGGCGCGCGGGGATGCTGGCGAAGCGCGTGCGGAAAACCGTCTCGTCAGCCAATAGCACCAGCGGCACGGCCGGCGCGGCGCGGCGCAACGCGCGCAGGAAGGCGCCGTGGCTGTCGTCTTCGGGCGTGGCGGCCAGGTCCACCAGCGCCAGGCGCAGCGTGGTGGCGGGCGGCACAGTCAGCGCGGCCGCGGCGTCTTCGTCGCCATAGGCGGTGGCCGTGGCGGCGGTCAGCTGCACACCCGAACCCAGCGCCGGGGCCAGCACCGCTTGCAGGCAGGCCAACACATGGGGCGACGGTGCGGCGCCGTGCGCCAGCACTTGCACGCTCGCCGCCTGCGACTGCTGTTCACGCAGCAGGCGCGCCAGCTGCAGGTCGCTCGCCGGCAAGGGCAGCCGCCGCGCGTGCCAGCCGGCCCGCGCGGCGCACCAGGCGGCCAAGGCGGTGCGCGGCAGCACCACGAACAAGGTCAGCATGGCCGCGTACAGGTGGATCCACGGCGCGGCTCTGGTGGCCGCAACAAGGGCAGGCTGGGCGTCGGGCGCCACCCGCAGGGCCTGCAAGGTGGCGGCGTCGGGCAGCGCAATGCCGGTGAAGGCCACGGCCGGCGTCAGCAGCCAGGCCAGCGCGGTGTGCACCTGCGCGGCGTCCAGGAAGGTGCTTTGCCACCCGGCGCGGTAGTCCAGCACCAGGCCGCGCACATACAAGCCGCCGATCAGGCCCACAGCCAGCGCCGCAGCGGCCGCGTGCATCAGCAAGGCCGCTCGGGCGCCCAGCAGCGGCGCGGCGGTGCGCAGCCAGGCCGTGTGGTAGCGAGCCATGGCCGTGCCCTGGGCTGCATGGCCGGCCAGGCGGCGCACCAGCCAGGCCCGGGCATCCACAGCCACACCCGCCGGCACGGTCACGACCATCGACAGCAACAGGCCGACATAGACCAGCCCATTCCACAGCAGCACGCCCCAAACCGGCGGCGCCAGCAGGTTGATGCGCTGCCCGCTGCCGATGGCGTCCACGGCCACACCCGTCAGCAAGCCCAGCAACAGCGCGGCCAGCAGCCAGCGCAGGCGCCAGCCGCGCCGCGCCAGTGCGCGCTGCACGCCGGCGTCACGCGGGGCCAGGCGCTGCAGCGCGTGGCTGGCGCGCTCTTCCAGAAAGCGTTCTGGCGGGGCGCCGGCGGGCGTCGTTTCACGCGCCAGCCGGGTGGCCCAGGCACGGTCTTCGGGCGTCCATTGCGGGTTGTCGGCCGGGCCGGTTTCGAAGGCCTGCACCAGCAGCACGCGGCGGGCGGCGGGTTCCGGCAGATGGAGGGTGAGCTTGCTCACCGAACGAGGCCCGGCCGGCGCCTGCCGCCTGTCATGCCAGGGCCCGGCCGATCAGGATCTTCTGCACTTCGCTCGTGCCTTCGTAGATCTGGCAGACCCGCACGTCGCGGTAAATGCGTTCCACCGGGAAGTCGCTGACGTAGCCGTAGCCGCCAAACACCTGGATGGCCGCGCTGCACACGCGTTCGGCCATTTCGCTGGCGAAGAGCTTGGCCATGGCGGCTTCTTTCAAACACGGCCGGCCGGCGTCTTTCAGCGCGGCGGCGTGGTGAATCATCTGCCGCGCCACTTCCACCTGGGTGGCCATGTCGGCCAACTTGAACTGCACCGCCTGGTGTTGAAAGATGGGCTGGCCAAAACTTGTGCGTTCCTTGCTGTAGGCCAGCGCCGCTTCGAAAGCCGCACGCGCCATGCCCACGGCCTGGCTGGCAATGCCGATGCGCCCACCTTCCAAACCGCTGAGCGCAATCTTCAAACCCTGGCCTTCCTCGCCCAGCAAATTCGCCGCTGGAATGCGGCAGTTGTCGAACAGGATTTGCGCCGTGTCGCTGGCGTGCTGGCCCAGCTTGTCTTCGATGCGCGCCACCGTGTAGCCCGGCGTTTTCGTCGGCACGATGAAGGCGCTGATGCCCTTTTTTCCGGCCGCCTTGTCGGTGACGGCCATCACGATGGCCACGTCGCCGTTCTTCCCACTGGTGATGAACTGCTTGACGCCGTTCAGCACGTAGTGGTCGCCGTTCATGTCCTTTGAAATCGCGGCCGTGGTCTTCAGCCCCCCGGCTTCCGAGCCGACATGCGGTTCGGTCAGGCAGAAGGCACCCAGCATCTCGCCACGCGCCAGCGGCACCAGGAAGTGCTGCTTTTGATCATCAGTGGCGTAGGCCATCAAGATCGAACAGACGGGACAGTTGTTGACGCTGACCACGGTACTGGTGGCGCCGTCACCGGCGGCGATTTCTTCCAGGATCAACGCCAGCGCCAAATAGTCCAGCCCGGCCCCGCCCCAGGCCTCGGGCACGGCCACGCCGTAGCAGCCCAGGCCGGCCAGGCCCTTCAATTGCGCCGCCGGAAAGTGGTGGCTCTTGTCCCAGGCGGCGGCGTGCGGCGCGATCTCGGCCTGCACGTAGGCGCGCACGGCGTCTTGCACGGCGATGTGGTCTTCACTGAGCAGCATGGGCTGTCGTCTCCGTCATGTTTTCTGGGCGCATAGGGCCTACCAGGCCAGCGGCTGGCCGTCGTGGTTGAAGAAGCCGCCGTTGTCGGCCGGTGTCAGTGCGGCCAGCGTGTGGCGCAGGTCGGCTACGCTGGTCTGCACACTGATGTCGGCGCCGTCGCCGCCCATCTCGGTGCGCACCCAGCCCGGGTGCAGGGCCACGCAGATGGCCTTGCCGGCCAGGGTCAGCGAGGCGTCCTTCAACACCGAATTCACCGCCGCCTTGGACGCGCGGTACAGCCAGCCCGAGGCGTTGGCCCGCAAGGCGATGGAGCCCATGCGCGACGAAATCACACCCAGCCGCGCACCCGGCGCCAGCGCTGCCACCACCTGCGGCAGAACGCGCATCACGCCCAGCACATTGGTGTGCATCACGGCGTCGAAATCGGCCTGCGTGGGCGCTTCCAACTCCTGCGTGCGCGGGCCGTAGACGCCAGCCACCAGCAGCACGGTGTCGAAGGCTTCGCCGTCTACGGGCCAGGCCAGGCCCGTGGCGCCCGCAGCATCGGCCACGTCCAGGCGCAACGCGCGGGCGCCCAGGGCCTGGATGCGCGCCAGGCCTTCGTCGCTGCGCGCGGTGGCGGTGACCGCCGCGCCCGCGTCGAGGTACTGGCGCACGAATTCCAGACCGATCCCGCGCGAGGCACCGACGACCAGCACCCGCGTCATGCCAGCACCGCTTGGGTGCGCAGGACGCGCAGCGCCAGGCCGACGAACAGCAGGCCGCTCACAGCATCTCCACAGCCATGGCCGTGGCCTCGCCGCCGCCTATGCACAGCGCCGCCACGCCGCGCTTCAGCCCGCGCCGCTTCAGCGCGCCCAGCAGCGTGACCACGATGCGCGCGCCCGACGCGCCGATGGGGTGGCCCAGCGCGCAGGCCCCGCCGTGCACGTTGACGATCTCGTGCGGCAAGCCGAAATCATGCATCGCGGCCATGGTCACGGCGGCGAAGGCTTCGTTCACTTCCCACAGGTTCACGCTCTTGGCGTCCCAGCCGGTCTTCTTCAACACCTTGTTGATGGCGCCGGCCGGCGCGGTGGCAAACCACTGCGGTTCTTGCGCGTGCACGGCGTGCGCGGCGATGCGCGCGATGGGCGTGCAGCCGTGCTGGCGCGCCGTGCTTTCGCGCATCAACACCAGCGCAGCGGCGCCGTCGCTGATGCTGCTGGCGTTGGCCGCGGTGATGGTGCCGTCCTTCTTGAACGCGGGCTTCAGGCCGGCAATCTTGTCCAGCTTGGCTTTGAAGGGTTGCTCGTCAAACTTGACGACCGTCACACCGCTGCGACCTTGCACGGTCACGGGCGCCATTTCCCAGTCGAAGCTGCCGTCTTCATTGGCCAGCTTGGCGCGCGTGGTGGACGCAATCGCGAAGGCGTCTTGCGCTTCGCGCGTGAAGCCGTACTTCACCACGCACTGCTCGGCAAACACGCCCATGGCCTTGCCCCGTTCGTAGGCGTCTTCCAGTCCGTCCATCGCCATGTGGTCGAACAACTGCGCGGCGCCGTACTTGATGCCTTTGCGCGCGAACATCAAATGCGGCGCGTTGGTCATGCTTTCCATGCCGCCAGCCACCATCACATCAGCGCTGCCGGCGGCCAGCATGTCGTGGGCAAACATGGCCGCACGCATGCCGCTGCCGCACATCTTGGTCAGCGTCACCGCGCCGGTGCTGTCGGGCAGGCCGGCCTTGCGCATCGCCTGGCGCGCCGGCGCCTGGCCCTGGCCGGCCATCAGGCAGTTGCCGAACAGCACCTCGTCGATGGTGTCGCCCGGCACGCCGGCGCGTTCGACAGCAGCCCGAATGGCCACGGCGCCCAGTTCCCAGGCGGCCAGTGACGAGAAGTCGCCCAGCAGGCCGGCTATGGGCGTGCGTGCGGCAGAAACAATGACGATGGCATCAGACATGGGGGTCTCCTGGCGGGGCGGTGTGGGCCGC
>JAYVBO010000049.1:0-1936 GCA_043750435.1 Betaproteobacteria bacterium
GAGCGCGAAGCGCAGAGCAACCGGCAGCTTTACGACATGTTCATGAGCCGTGCGAAAGAAACAAATCTGGCGGGCGACGTGCAATCGGCCGTGGCCCGCGTAATTGACCGCGCCGTGCCGCCGTCAATTCCGGTGCGCCCCGCCAAGGTGCAAATTGTGGTGGTGGCCGCCGTGCTGGCCCTGTTCCTGGGCGCCATGGCTTCACTGCTGATGGACCGCCTGGACAACACGCTGAAGGGCGGCGACGACGCCGAACTGCGTTTGCGCCTGCCGGTGCTGACCGCGCTGCCGTTGATACCCAACAGCGACCGCCCGCGCATGGCGCGGCTGTTCCTGGACGAAGGTCATTCGCATTACGCCGAAGGCATACGCACGGCACGCACCGGCGTGCTGCTGTCCAACCTGGACACCGCGCACAAGATCTTGCTGGTCACGTCCACCCTGCCCGGTGAAGGCAAAACCACGGTGGCGGTGAACCTGGCGCTGGCCCATGCGCAAACCAAGCGCACCCTGCTGATAGACGCCGACATGCGCCGTTCACAAGCCGGCCGCGCGCTGGGCTTGACGGGCGCCCACAAGGGCCTGACCAACCTGGTGGCGGGCAATGCAACGGCTGAAGAATGCATCTTCCCGGTGAAAGACAGCAAGCTGCTGGTGCTGCCGGTGGGCGACATGCCGCCCAACCCGCTGGAACTGCTGCTGTCGCAGCGCTTCAAGGAAGCGTTGAAGGCGCTGTCGGAAGAATTCGAGATGATCGTCATCGACTCACCGCCGGTTGAACTGGTCAGTGAAGCCCTGGTGCTGGCGCCCATGGCCACCAGCGTGGCTTTCGTGGTGAAGGCCATGTCCACCCCGGCGCCGCTGGCCCGCAAGAGCATTGCGCGCATACAGCGGGCGGGCGGCAACATCTTGGGCGTGGTGGTCAACCAGCTTGATTTCAAGCATGCCCAGCGCTACTACGGTGAATACGGCGGCAGCAGCTACAGCTACGGCGGCTATGGCACCTACGACGTGCCGTCGCAACTGGGCGACGGCGACGCCGGCAAGCGGGCCAAGCGCGCGCCCGACACCATCACCTGACGCGCGGGCTGTGATCGATATTCACTGCCATTTGCTGCCTGGCATAGACGACGGCCCGCCCACCATTGAAGCTGCGCTGGCCCTGGCCAAGGCGCTGGTGGAAGACGGCATTACCCATGTGGTGATGACGCCGCATGTGTTCCCGGGGCGCTTTGAAAACTGGCGCACCAGCATTGCCGAAGAGCACGCGCGTTTCGCTGAATTGCTGCAAACCGAAGGCATAGCGCTGCACCTGGCCTGGGCCGGTGAAGTGCGCCTGACACCCGAAGTGCTGGAACTGCTGGCCCGCGACCAATTGCCGTTTCTGGGCCAGGTGGGCGGCTACCGCACCCTGCTGCTTGAAATGCCCGACGGCCAGGTGCCGCTGGGCGCGCTGAATTTCGTGCGGCTTTTGATGGCAGCGCGGGTGAAGCCGGTCATCGTGCACCCCGAACGCAACCGGGGCGTGATGGAAAAGCCCGAACGCCTGCGTGAATTCATCGACGAAGGTTGCTATGTGCAGCTGACGGCCGGTTCGCTGGTGGGCCAGTTCGGCGCCCGCGCCCAGGCCGTGGCCGTGGACCTGCTGGAACGCGGCTGGGTGCACGCCGTGGCCAGCGACGCCCACAACACCACCGGCCGCCGCCCGCGCATGCGCGACGCCGCGCAGTGGCTGACGCAGCACCACGGCGCCCTGGTGGCCCGCCAGTTGACGGTGCTGGGCCCGGCGGGTTTGTGTACGCACAACGCGGCCGCCAACACGCGGGGCCCGCACCGCGCCGGCGCCGGCCCGGGCGGTGTTTGACTTGCTGCTTGATGGGTTGTTGGACGGGCTGCTTGAGGTGCCGCTGAATGGCCGCTGAAGCGGCGCCGGGCC
>JAYVBO010000050.1:0-10499 GCA_043750435.1 Betaproteobacteria bacterium
GTCGCCCACCTGCAGCGCGCCCTGGGTGGGCGCCATCAGGCCCGACAGCACGTCCAGCAATTCGCTCTGGCCGTTGCCCGAGACGCCGGCCACGCCGACGATTTCGCCGGCGCGCAGCGTCAGGCTGACGTCGCGCAGGCGCGCCACGCCCAGCGTGTCGGTCCAGTGCAGGCCGCTGGCTTGCAGCAGCACGGCGCCGGGTTGCGCGGCTTTGCCGCTATCCGCGAGCACACGGCCCAGGTTGACGCGCCGGCCCACCATGGCTTCGGCCAGGCCGTCGATGCTGGTGTCCTTGATAGCGCAGTCCAGCACCACCGCGCCCTGGCGCATCACCGTGACGGCGTCGCACAGGGCCATGATTTCCTTCAGCTTGTGGGTGATCAGCAGGATGGTCGTGCCGCGAGCGCGCAGGCCGCGCAGGGTGTCGAACAGCGCCTCGGTTTCCTGCGGCGTCAGCACCGCCGTGGGCTCGTCCAGGATCAGGATGCGCGCGCCGCGGTAAAGCGCTTTCAGGATCTCGAGCCGCTGGCGTTCACCCACCGGCAGCGCGCTCACCAAGGCGTCCAGGTTCACCTGCAGGCCGGTGTCGCGCATCAGCACGTCCAGCTGCGCGCGCACCTGGGCGCGGGCGGCCTGCAGGCGCCAGCCGGGTTCGGCGCCCAGCATCACGTTGTCGAGTGCGCTCAGCGTGTCCACCAACATGAAGTGCTGGTGCACCATGCCGATGCCCAAGGCTATGGCCACGCTGGAACCGGTGATGCGCGCCGGTGCGCCTTCGATGGCGATGTCGCCGCTGTCGGCCTGGTAGAAGCCGTAGAGGATGGACATCAGCGTGCTTTTGCCCGCGCCGTTCTCGCCGACGATGCCGTGCACCGTGCCGGCGGCCACGCGCAGGTTCACGTCGCGGTTGGCGTGCACGGCGCCAAAGCGCTTGGCGATCTGCCGCATGTCAACCGCCAGCGCGGCGGTGGAACCCATCACTTGCAGGTGTTCGCGACGGTGAAATCGATGACCTTGATCTTGCCGCTGATGATGTCGGCACGCGCCGCATCGACGCGCTTGTGCATCGCGGGCGTCACCAGCTTGGCGTTGTTTTCGTCGATGGCCACGTCCACGCCGCCTTCCTTCAGGCCCAGCGAAGTCATGCCCGGCGTCACGCCCTTGAAGGCGGTGTAGACGGCCACGTCCACGCGCTTGACCATACTGGTCAGCATGGTGCCGGGCTGCAGGTGGTTCTGGTTGCTGTCGACACCGATGGCCAGCTTGCCGGCGTCTTTGGCGGCCTGGTACACGCCCAGGCCGGTGCCGCCCGCGGCGGCGAACACCACGTCCACGCCCGAGGCGAATTGCGACTTGGCCAGCTCAGCGCCGCGTGCCGGGTCGTTCCAGGCCTGCGGCGTGGTGCCGGTCATGTTGGTAGTGACTTCCGCCTTGGGGTTGGCGTACTTGGCGCCCTGCTCGAAGCCGCAGGCGAACTTGCGGATCAGCGGGATGTCCATGCCGCCCACGAAGCCCAGCTTGCCGGTCTTGCTGGCCATGGCGGCCATCACGCCGACCAGAAAGCTGCCCTCGTGTTCCTTGAAGATGATGCTCTGCACATTGGGCAGGTTGACCACCGCGTCAATGACCACGAACTTGGTCTTGGGGAAGTCTTTGGCCACTTTCTCGGCGGCGCTGCCCTGGCTGAAGCCGATACCCACGATGGGGTCGGCGCCGCGTTCGGCCATGCGGCGCTGCGCCTGTTCGCGCTGCGCCGGGTTGGCAATCTCGAATTCCATATACGGCTTGCCAGTTTCCTTCTTCCACTTTTCAGCGCCGTTGAAACCGGCCTGGTTGAAGGACTTGTCGAACTTGCCGCCCATGTCGAAGATGACGGCCGGTTCGGCCAGGGCCAGGATGGGGGTTGCGGCCAGGATGGCGGCCAGCATGACGGGCTTCAGCAACATGGGTGTGGGTTCAGGCAGGGACAAGCCGGACAGGATAGCAAGAGTCACACCGCTGTCACGCTGCCGCTGCGCCACAGCGGCTGGGCACGGCGCTCGCTTGGGGCCTAGCATGTCACCGATGCACACCCCGACCGACCCCCTCGCCCACACCCGCAACCTGCCCAAGGTGCTGCTGCACGAACACCTGGACGGCGGCCTGCGCGTGGCCACGCTGCTGGACCTGCTGCGCCAACACGGCATACCCAGCCCGGCGCCCGACGAAGCCGCGCTGACCGCCTGGTTCAAGACCAACGCCCACGCCGGCAGTCTGGTCAAGTACCTGGACGGCTTCGCGCTGACCATTGCCGCCATGGCCACGCCCGCCGCCATGGAACGGGTGGCCTTTGAGGCCGCCGAAGACGCCCGGCTGGACGGCGTGGTGCTGGCCGAATTCCGCATCGCGCCGCTGCTCTTCGAACGCCACGGCGTCAGCGGCGAGGCGGCCGTGGAAGCGCTGCTGGCCGGCCTGGCGCGCAGCAGTCTGCCCTTGCACAAGAAGTCGGGTTTGATCGTTTGCGGCATGCGCCACGAATCGCCCGCACAGACCGAACGAGCCGCGCGCCTGGCCGTGGCCTACCGCAACCAGGGCGTGGTGGGCTACGACCTGGCGGGTGCCGAATTCGGCTTCCCGCCCAGCCTGCATGCCGCCGCCTTGAAGGTGGTGCGCGACGCCGGGCTGGGCCTGACCCTGCACGCCGGCGAGGCCGACGCCGCCGAACGCGTGCTGGAAGCCGGCCGCCTGGGCGCCACGCGCATCGGCCACGGCGTGCGCTTGGTGGATGCGCTGCACGAGCCGGCCCAGCGCCACCTGATCGACGAAGCGCTGGCCTTGGACCTGCACCTGGAAGTCTGCCCGATCAGCAATGTGCACACTGGCGCGGCCACGTCCATCGCCACCCACCCCATCACCGCGCTGTGGCGGGCCGGCATCAGCTTGAGTTATCACACCGACAACCGGCTGATCAGTTCCATCACCCAAAGCGAAGAGGCGGCCGCGCTGCTGACGCACACGCTGCTGACCGAGGCCGACTTGCTGGCCATGGCGGTGCAGGCGGCGCAGCACTCGTTCCTGCCCGAGGCGGCGCGGCAGCAGGCGCTGGCGACCATCGCCGCCTACACGCCGGCCTGAGCGTTCAGGTCACCGCCGGCTGCAGGTAGCGGATGCTGCCGGCGTCAGCGTCCATCTCCACCTCCAGCCCCACCGGCAGCGTGAACTTGCGCTTGATGTGGCCGAAGAGCGCGCCGCTGTAGACCGGCACTTTCAGCGGCTTGATGAAGTAGTCGTCGAAGACCTCGTCCAGCGTCAGCGTGCCGTACTGGCCGTCGCCCGGCGTGCAGTTGGTGAAGGCGCCCAGCACCACACCGGCCAGACGGTCCAGCGCGCCGGCCAACTTCAGCGTGGACAGCATGCGGTCGCAGCGGTAGATGGCTTCGTTGGTCTCTTCCAGGAACAGGATGGCGCCGTCCAGCGACGGCCAGTAGGCCGAGCCGGCCATCGAACTGAACACCGCCAGGTTGCCGCCCACCAGCGGCCCGCGTGCGCGGCCGCCGCGCAGGGTTTGCGTGCGGTTGTTGCGCGGCGCCAGCGCGTCTTCGCGTTCGGGCTCGCCCGGGGCGCGGTTCTCCAGGGTCTGCGCCTTGGCATCCATCACGGCGCCGCGCAGCCAGCCCACGCTGAAGGCGTTCCAGTCGGACACGCCCAGCGGGCAGTGGAAAGTGACCAGGCCGGTCTGCGCGTTGACGGCGTTGAGCAGCGCCGTCACGTCGGAAAACCCACCCAGGAACTTGGGGTTGCGGGCGATCAGGCCGTAGTCCAGCAGCGGCAGGATGCGGTTGCCCCCCGAGCCGCCGGTCAGCGCCAAGATGCCCTGCACGCCGGTGTCGGCAAACATGGCGTTGATGTCGGCCGCGCGCTGTGCGTCGGTGCCCGCAAAGGGGCCGTAGCGGGCGCGCAGGTTGGGCGCTTCCCTGACCTTGAAACCCAGCGCCTGCAACGCCTCGGTGGCCAGCACATAGGGCAGGCGTTCGAAGACGGCGTTGGACGGATTGACGAGGGCGATGGTGTCGCCGGGCTTCAAACGCGCTGCGCGCAGCAGGGGCTTGCGCGGCGCGGCGTGCGCCGATGGCGGCGACAGCAGACCGGTGACACCGGCAGCGGCCGCGGTGGCGGCGATGAAGTGGCGGCGGGTGGACGTCATGGCGGGCCTCAGAGCGGTTCAGTACACGCGCGGCAGTTCACGCCGCACGCGGTCGCGGTCGCCGTGGTCGAAGTGCCACCACTCGGTGGGGATGCCGTGGAAGCCGCCGTGGGCCATGGCGTCGGCCAGGCACAGGCGTTCAGCCACGTGGGCCGGCGTCAGCACGCCGTTCGCCAGGTGTTCGGCGTGCAGCGCGGGGTGCGACGCCAGCGTCATTTCGTCGAAGCCGCTGCCCATGTCGGACTCGCGGCCCTGCGGGCTGAGCAGCGTCACGTCCACCGCCATGCCGTAGCTGTGGATGGAGCCGCGCACCGGGTTGGCGAAGTACAGCGCCGCGTCGGTGCCAGCCACGTCGGCCCAGATGGCTTCCTGCACGCGCTGCGGACGCAAGGCGTCCAGCACCAGCAACTGCCAGCCGGGGCGCTGCGTGGCCAGACTGGCGGCGGCGGCTTCCAGGCCGGCGGCGGCCTCGGCGCGCAGCCAGGCGCAGTCCAGGCCGACGTAGAGCACGCGGCCGGCGAAGTTGTGGGTGCTGGCGTAGCGCAAGTCGTGCGGCACGCCGCGCAGGCTGGTCAGGCGGCGGAAAGCCGGGTCGGCGGCGATGTCTTCGACGCGGGTCATGGCGGCCATCGTTGGCGTGGTGTGCATCAGGCCAGGGCCACTTCGGACAGCGGCAGCAGGCAGGCGTCGGCCGCTTCGCGCAGCGACTTGACCAGGCGCCGGGCGGCCTGCGACAGCGGCGCGGCGTGGGCCGACAGCAAGAACAGCTGCACCGGCAGCACCGGCTCCAGCGGGCGCA
Source organism: Betaproteobacteria bacterium (assembly GCA_043750435.1). Lineage (GTDB taxonomy): Bacteria > Pseudomonadota > Gammaproteobacteria > Burkholderiales > Burkholderiaceae_C > Rubrivivax. The sequence continues at coordinate 4,983 of JAYVBO010000050.1, forward strand.
GGCGCACCAGTTGGCGGTCGGCGGTGGCGGCGGTGAAAGGGTCGACCACGGTCAGGCCCATGCCGGCTTCGGCCAGTGCGCGGGCCAGTTGGTAGGTCTGCACGGTGATGCGCATCTGCGGTACATGGCCGTGGGCCTCGCAGGCGGCCAGCACGCGGTGGCCCAGGGCGTCGTCTTCGGCCAGACCGATCAGCTCGGGCGGCAGGTCTTTGACGTGCAACGGGCCGCTGTGGCGCGCCGCCGCGTGGCGTATCGGCACCAGCACCTGCATGGCCGCGCTGGCCAGCACTTCGGCGCGGATGCCGGGGTGCCTTGGGTCTTGCAGCGACAGCGCCATGTCGCCCTCGCCCAGCAGCAGTGCATTGACCAGTTCGCGGGTGTGCTGGGTGGACAGCGCACAGCGCCCACCCGCCAAGGCCTGGTGCCAGCGCGCCATGGCGGCGGGCACCACGGTCAGGCCCAGCGCCGGCGTGGCGGCCAGGCGCACGGTCTGCGCCTGGCCGCTCTTCAGGCTGGCCGCCAGGCGCCGTATGGCCATCAGGTCGCCGTGCAGCTTGTCCACTTCAACGAACAGGCGCTGCGCTTCGGGCGTGGGCACGAACTTGCCGCGTGCGCGGTCGAACAAGGCGATGCCCAGTTGCGCCTCGGCGTGCTGCAGCAACTTGGTGACCGCCGGCTGCGAGATGTGCAGCACCTGCGCCGCGCCGCTGACCGTGCCAGCCTGCATCACGGCGTGGAAGACCTCGATGTGGCGCAGCCTCATCGCGCGCTCACCGCCAGACGCCTTCGAAATCCACGCCACCGTTGGGCGCCATCACGAAGCCCTGCACGTCTTTGCGCAGCGGGATGTAGGCGGCGCTGTGGGCCATGGTGATCCACGGCCGTTCGCGCTTGAAGATCTGCTGGGCCCGCACGATCATCGCGTTGCGCTTGGCCTCGTCCACTTCGGCGCGCGCGCCTTCCACCAGGGCGTCGAATTCGGCGTTGCAGAACTTGATGCCGCCGCGGCTGGACGCACAAGTCAGGTTGGGCGCCAGGAATTCGTCGGCCACGGCCACGTCGGTGCTCCAGCCACTCATGTAGATGTGGTGTTCACCTTGGTTGGCGCGCTTCAGGTATTCGCCCCACTCGTAGGTGACGATGCGCGCCTTCACGCCGATCTTGGCCCAGTCGGCCTGAATCATCTGCGCCATCAGCTGCCCGTTGGGGTTGGTCGGGCGGCTGATGGGCAGCGCCCACAGGTCGATGGTCATGCCGTTAGGGTAGCCGGCCTGGGCCAGTAACTGGCGCGCCCGTTCGGGGTTGAATTCGTTCTTCAGCGTCTTGTCGTAGCCCGGCACCGAAGGCGGAAACGCACTCACGGCCTGCATCGCGTCGCCGCGCGGGAACAGCACCTTGAACAGGGCGTTGCGGTCCACCGCGATGTCCAGCGCCACCCGCACCAGCCGGTTGTCGGTGGGCGCTCGCTTCATGTTGAAGGACAAATAGCTGATGTTCAGCGCCTGGATTTTCTGCACCACCACCTGCGGGTGGCCGGTGAGCGCGGTGATGTCCACATCGCGGATGGGCGCGGCCACATGGCATTCGCCCCGCGCCAGCTTCTGCACCCGCACATTGGCTTCACGGCTGATAGCGAACACCAACTTCTCGGTGCGCTGCACGCCGCCCCAGTAGCCGGGGTGGGCGGTGTAGCGCAGCACGTCGTCCTTGCGGTAGCTTTTGAACTGGTAGGGCCCGGTGCCAATGGGCTGGTTGTTGATGGCGCTGGCGCGGCCCTGGGCCAGCAGTTGCGCGGCGTATTCGGCCGAGTGGACGGAAGCGTAGGTGCCGGCGAAATAGCCCAGGAAATTGACGTTGGGCTTGTGCAGGCGGAAGCGCACTTCCAGGTCGCCGATGCGGTCGATGCCGGTAATCATCTGCGCCAGACCCAGGCTTTGCGGGTAGACGAAAGTGGCCGGGAAAGCCTGGTTGAAGGCCGTCTTGGGGTCGATCAGCCGGTTGAAGGTGAAGACCACGTCGTCGGCGTTGAAGGGGCGCGTCGGCTTGAAGTAGGCCGTGCTGTGGAAGGCCACCCCCGGGCGCAGCTTGAAGGTGAAGGTGCGCGCGTCGGGCGACACCGTCCAGGCGGTGGCCAGGCGCGGTTCCAGTTCAGCCGTGCCGCGCTTGAAGGCCAGCAGGCCCTGGAACAGGGGCCGCGTGGCGTTGGCCGTGCTGGCGGCGTCCCACAGACTGGGGTCGAAGCCTTCGGGGCTGGCGTCGGCGCAAAAGACCAGGGGCTTGGGCGCAGCTTGCGCCAGCGGCGCTGCCAACGCCAGGCCGGCCATCAGGCTGGCAGCCAGGCCCCAGGGCAGAAAAGCATCGCAAGGGCGCCACCAGTGGCAGGAACGGGAGCGAAAAGTCACCGTTTCATCATAGCCGCGGGGTCGCCCCGGGCCGCCGCCAGGCGCCGGCTTACTCTGCAATGACGATGCGCCCACCCTGCACCGGCCGCAAGCTTGCGGGGCATGCACAACGCTTCCGACGCCCACCTGCTGCCTTCAGGGTTGCCCCAGGCCAGGCTGATGCAGATGGCCGACGCCCTGATGTGGCCGCTGCTGGTGCTGCGCGCCGACGGCACCCTGCTGCACACCAACCGCCCCGCCCGCCGACTGCTGGGTGCCCGGCAGTTTCTGACCCTGCGCCTGGACCGGCGGCTGGGCCTGCTGCCGCCCAGCCGGCAGCCCGAATTCGATGCGGCGCTGGCCACCGCCTGCCAGGGCAACACCGTGGTGCTGAACTGGCCGGCCAGCGCCGGCAGCCTGGGCGGCGCCGGCAGCCTGAGCCTGCTGCGCAGCCGCCGGGGCACCGCGCCGGGCAGCGCCGAAGTGCTGCTGGCGCTGTCGGCCACCGAACACCCCGACGGCCAGGTGCAGGCCTACGCCCGCCTGCACCACCTGAGCCCTGCCGAAACGCGCGTGCTGCAACGCCTGGCCCTGGGCGAGAGCAGCGGCGCAGCGGCGCAGGCCTTGGGGGTCAGCGCGGCCACGGTGCGCAGCCAGGTCATCAGCCTGCGGCGCAAGACCGGGCAGGCCAGCGTCATCCAGCTGCTGCGCGCGATCGCCCGCATGCCGCCGGTTTTCCCGATGTCACCCCCCGGCCAAGAAGGTGAATAAGTCACACGATTTCAAGCGCTGATTGACTGCCTGTTACATCACCCCATCCTTAGTCTTGATGAAGGGATACGCACCGACCACGGTGCGACCAGAAACAGGGGGATTTCATGTACGAACTCAGCAAAAGCACCACCAACGGTTCATCAGCCGCAGCGGCCGTACGCAGCCTGCCAGGCCTGCCAGAAATGGCGAACCCGGCCGCGGGATGGCACTACCAGGGCCCTGAACGCCGCACCAACGGGCGCGACCCCTCGGCCTGGCTGACACGCATGCTGGACGAGATCGACTACGGCATGCTGTTGGTGACGGCCGACGCGCAGGTGGCCTACATGAACCACGCGGCGCGCGTGGAACTGGACGGCAACCACCCGCTGCAGCTGGCGGACCACCGCCTGGGCGCACACAGCGCCCCCGACGTTGCGCCGCTGTACGAGGCCCTGGCCAGCGCGCAGCGCGGCCTGCGCAAACTGCTGTCGCTGGGCGAAGGCGCGCAGCGGGTCAGCATCTCGGTGGTGCCGCTGCCCGACACGGCGGGGCAGGACGGTAGCGACGGCAGCGGCGGCCTGACCCTGCTGGTGCTGGGCAAACGACAGGTCTGCGAGCAGCTTTCGGTGCAAGGCTATGCGCGCAGCCAGAACCTCACGCCGGCCGAAACGCGGGTGCTGGAAGGGCTGTGCGGCGGCGTGCGGCCCAGCGAGATCGCCGCCCGCGCGGGCGTCGCCGTGTCCACCGTGCGCACCCAGATCGGCAGCCTGCGCGCCAAGACCGGCGCCAACAGCATCCGTGAACTGGTGCGCCAGGTGGCGGTGTTGCCGCCGCTGGTGGGCGCCTTGCGCGGCGGCAGCGGCGGCGGCTTCGGCGCTGACCTGGGCGGCATGCTGAGCCAATAATCCAGGCGCCTGGCTGGCCGTGACGGAGCGGGCGCCTCTGCCCCGCGCCTTAGACCCGCGTCTGCCCGCCTGTCCATGCCCTCACGCACCGCCACGCCCGACCCCTTCGGTACCCCCGCCCTGTCCGCGTCGCTGCGGGTGCTGGCCCGGCGCGGCAGCCTGCAAAAGCTGAAGAAGGGCGTTCAGCTCATCAACGAGGGCGACAGCGGCGACGCGGTCTACATCGTGCTGACGGGCCGCCTGCGCGTCTTCAGTGCCAGCGACGACGGCCGCGAAGTCACCTACGGCGAATACGGTGCCGGCGAAACCGTCGGCGAACTGGGCCTGGACGGTGGCTTGCGCTCAGCCAGCGTGGTGACGATGGAACCCACCGTGTGCGCGGTGGTCGCCAAGCAGGCGCTGCTGAGCCACATCAATGACGACCCGGCTTTCGCCCTCGAACTGCTGAACAAGGTCATCCGGCGGGTGCGACTGGCCCGCGCCGGCCTGCGCCAGATCGCCCTGAACCCGGTCTACGGCCGGCTGAAGGATTTGCTGGAACGCACGGCGCAACTGCAAGCCGACGGCAGCCGCGTGGCCGACCCCGCGCCCACCCACCTGGCCATGTCGCGCACCCTGGGCTGTTCACGCGAGATGGTCAGCCGCGTGATGAAGGACCTGCAGAAGGGCCGGTTCCTGGAAGTGAGCCGGCACCGCGTGGTGATCGCCAAGCCGCTGCCCGACAAGTGGTGACAGGCGCCGCCGGGCGCTGATCCGCGTCAGGCGGGGTAAGGCGCGTAACGCTGCGTCGGCTTGGCCGCTCTTTCATACAGCGGCTGCACCTTGGGCAGCCTGGCCTGGATGTCACGGATGCGGGTGTCGCTGGCCGGGTGCGTGGACATCCATTGCGGCGGCGCGCCCTTGCTGGCGGCCAGCATCTTCTGCCACAGGGCCACGCCGGCGGCCGGGTCGTAGCCGGCGCGCGCCGCCAGGTCCATGCCGACGATGTCGGCCTCGGTTTCGTCGTCGCGGCTGAACTTCAGGCTGAGCAGTTGGCCACCCACGTTGGCCGCCGTGCGCGCCAGTGCACCCAGACCCAGCCAGTTCGCGACGATGTCGATGCCGCCCCGCGTGGCCATGCTCTTGCCCATGCGTTCGCGGGCGTGTTCGCGCAGCGCATGCGCAATCTCGTGGCCCATGATGGCTGCCACCTCGTCGTCGTTCAGCTGCAGCTTTTGCAGAATGCCCGAGTAAAAAGCGATTTTGCCGCCGGGCATGCAGAAGGCGTTCAGCTCGTTGCTGACCAGCAGGTTGACTTCCCAGCGCCACTGCCGGGCGCGCGCATTCCAGGCCGGTGCGTAGGGAATGATGCGCTGAGAGATGGCGCGCAGGCGCAGCACCTGTGCGTTGTCGGGCGCGGCCAGCGCACGCTGGGTACCGAATTCGCGCGTCATTTGCAGGTACTGCTGGGCGGCCTCGGCTTCCACCTCTTCGGC
>JAYVBO010000051.1:0-4531 GCA_043750435.1 Betaproteobacteria bacterium
TGCGCGGGTATGGGACTGGAAGGCCAGCAGCGGCGCCACCATCACCAACCAGATGCGCCGCATGGGCGACAGCGTGGACTGGTCGCGCGAGTACTTCACCATGGACGACAAGCTGTCGCCAGTGGTCACCGAAACCTTTGTGCGCCTGTTCGACGAAGGCCTGGTCTACCGCGGCAAGCGCCTGGTCAGCTGGGACCCGACGCTGAAGAGCGCGGTGTCGGACCTGGAGGTTGAAAGCGAAGAAGAAGACGGCTGGCTGTGGCACATCCGCTATCCCTTGGCCGACGGTTCGGGCAGCCTGGTGGTGGCCACCACGCGGCCTGAAACGCTGCTGGGCGACACCGCCGTGATGGTCCACCCCGAAGACGAGCGCTACACGGCCTTCATCGGCCTGCAGGTGAAGCTGCCGCTGACCGACCGCGTGATTCCGGTCATTGCCGACAACTACGTGGACCGCGAATTCGGCACCGGCGTGGTCAAGGTGACGCCGGCGCATGACGCCAACGACTACGCGGTGGGCCTGCGCCACAGCTTGCCCATCATCGGCGTGTTGGCGCTGGACGCCACGCTCAACGACAACGCGCCCGAGGCCTATCGCGGCCTGGACCGTTTCGTGGCGCGCAAGCAGGTGGTGGCCGACCTGGACGCACTGGGCTTGCTGGTCGAAACCAAGAAGCACCGCCTGCAGGTGCCGCGCTGCGCGCGCACCGGGCAAATCATCGAACCCATGCTGACCGACCAGTGGTTCGTGGCCGTCAACAAGGCCGGTGCCGACGGCGTCAGCATCGCGCAGAAGGCGCGCGACGCGGTCAGCAGCGGTGAAGTGCGCTTCGTGCCCGAGAACTGGGTCAACACCTACAACCACTGGATGAACAACCTGCAGGACTGGTGCATCAGCCGCCAGTTGTGGTGGGGGCATCAAATTCCGGCCTGGTACGGCAGCGGCGGTGAGCTCTTCGTCGGCCGCGACGAGGCCGAGGCCCGCACCCGCGCCACGGCCGCCGGCTACAGCGGCCCGCTGACCCGCGACGAAGACGTGCTGGACACTTGGTACAGCAGCGCGCTGGTGCCTTTCAGCACGCTGGGCTGGCCCGAAAAGACCGTCGAGCAGGACCTGTTCCTGCCCTCATCGGTGCTGGTCACCGGCTTCGACATCATCTTTTTCTGGGTTGCCCGGATGATCATGATGACCAAGCACTTCACCGGCAAAGTGCCTTTCAAAGATGTCTACATCCACGGCCTGGTGCGCGACGCGCAAGGCCAGAAGATGAGCAAGAGCGAAGGCAATGTGCTGGACCCGGTGGACCTGATCGACGGCATCGAACTGGGCCCGCTGCTGGACAAGCGCGTGGTGGGCTTGCGCAAGCCTGAAACCGCGCCGCGGGTGCGCAAGGACACCGAAAAAGAGTTTCCCAGCGGCATCCCGGCCTTCGGTGCCGACGCCCTGCGCTTCACCATGGCCAGCTACGCCACGCTGGGCCGCAACATCAACTTCGACGCCAAGCGCTGCGAGGGCTACCGCAACTTCTGCAACAAGCTCTGGAACGCCACCAAGTTCGTGCTGATGAATTGCGAAGGCCAGGACTGCGGCTTGAAGGAACACACCAAGGCCGAATGCGCGCCCGGGCAGCCCTTTCACGGCTACATGCAGTTCAGCCTGGCCGACCGCTGGATCAGTGGCGAATTGCAGCGCGTCGAAGCCTCCGTGACGCAAGGCTTTGCGGACTACCGGCTGGACAACGTGGCGAATGCCATCTACGCCTTTGTCTGGGACGAATACTGCGACTGGTACCTGGAAATCGCCAAAGTGCAATTGGCCGAGGCAGCCAAGAGTGGCAACGAAGGCCAGCAGCGCGCCACGCGGCGCACCCTGCTCAGCGTGCTGGAAACGGTGCTGCGTCTGCTGCACCCGGTGGCGCCTTTCATCACCGCCGAGTTGTGGGACACGGTGGCCGCAGTGGTGCAGCGCAAGACCGTGCCCAGCATCGTCAACGCCAAGTACCCGCAGGCCCAGTTGGAGAAGATCGACCCGGCCGCCGACGCTTGGGTGGCACGCCTGAAAGCCGTGGTAGCCGAGACCCGCCGCCTGCGCAGCGAGATGAACCTGCCGGCCAGTGACCGCGTGCCGCTGCTGACCCAGGGCGACGAGGCCTTCGTGCAGTCAGCCGCGCCGCTGCTGAAAGCGCTGGCCCGACTGGCCGATGTTCAGGTGCTGCCCGACAGCGCAGCCTTCGCTACCGCCACCCAGGCCGCGCCCGTGGCCATGAACGGCGAGTTGAGGCTGGCCCTGTACGTGACCATCGACGTGGCCGCCGAGCAGGCCCGCCTGGGCAAGGAAATCGCGCGCCTGGAAGGCGAGATCGTCAAGGCCGACGCCAAGCTGGCGAACGAATCTTTCGTCTCGCGCGCCAAGCCTGCGGTGGTGGAACAGGAACGCGCGCGACTGGCCGATTTCAGAATGACGCTGGCTCGACTCCAGGATCAGCTGATTCGACTGTCGGGTCCGTTGTCGGCATAGGCCGGACACCGACGCGGCCGGTTTCCTGCAGGCGCTCGTCGATGCGCTGCGCCAGCGCCCAGGCGCTGCGCGTCCGCGACTGCAATGTGGTGCCACTGACCCGCGGCGTGACTTGCAGGGTGTCGGCCTGGCTCAGCGGCCGGCCGGCGTCCAGCAGGGCCGGGTCGATGTTGTCGAACCAGGCCGCCGCCAGCGGGCCGTCGCGCAGCGTGCGCGCCAGGGCCACTTCATTGAACAGCGACGACGGCGCCAGGCTGACCAGCACCTGATCGCGCCTGCATTCGGCCAGTGCGCGTTCGCCGAACAGGCCCACATAGCGCGGGAAAAAGTTCAGCAGCACGCAGACGGCGTCGCTGTTGCGCAGCAGATCGCGCAGCGTGACGCCTTCGATGCCACTGCGCTGCCAGATGGGATCGGCCACGTGCACGGCAGGGTCGTAGCCCAGCACCTTGGCGCCGAAAGCCGCCAACAGCGGCGTCAAGTGGCGCACGGCTGGCGTCATGCCCACCACGCCGACGGTGCAGCCGTTCAGTTCGCGCCCTACCAGCAGCCCTTCGGCGCTGATGATGGGCACGCGGCGCAGCATCTGCAGCAGCGCTGCGATGACGAATTCGGCTTCAGCCGGCCCGCTGGCGCTGGCCGGACGCACCACTTCGACGCCGGCTTGCGCACAGGCTTCGAGGTCGATGTTTTCGGCGCCCGCCGACAGGCGCCCCAGGATGCGCAGGCGCGGCGCGCGCTTGAGCAGGGCCGCGTCGATGGCCACCGACGGCGGCACGATGGCAGCGCGGGCGCGCGCCAGCGTTTCCCGGAAGGCCATTCCGTCATGGGCGAGTTCGGGGGCGACCTTGACGGCATGGCGCGCGGCCAACCAGGCCAGCACGTCGCCATCCAGCGGTTCTACGGTCAGGATATCCATGGCTGAAGGCGTGAAAGTGTCCTACAAAAGCGCATTGGGCCCATGCCACAATGATTCGAATCGGCCCGTTCGGCCATAGCAAAGTCCCAAAAATGATCGTACAAAAGGCCATTTTCCCGGTTGCCGGATTGGGCACCCGATTTTTGCCCGCCACGAAGGCCCAGCCCAAAGAGATGCTGCCGGTGGTGGACAAGCCCCTCATCCAGTATGCCGTCGAGGAGGCCTACGCGGCAGGGGTCCGAGAGATGATCTTCGTGACCGGACGCCACAAACGGCCGATAGAAGACCATTTCGACATGACTTTCGAGCTGGAAGTGGCGCTGGAGCAGGCCAACAAGCAGGAATTGTTGGCGGTGGTGCGCAGTGTCAAGCCCGACGACATGCAATGCATCTACGTGCGCCAGGCGCAGGCGCTGGGCCTGGGCCACGCCGTGCTGTGCGGCCAACGCCTGATCGGCAACCAGCCTTTCGCGGTGCTGCTGGCCGACGACCTGATGGTCGGCCAGCCGCCGGTGCTGTCCCAGATGGTTGAGCAATACCGCGAATGGCGGGCTTCCATTTTGGCGGTGCAGGAAGTGCCGGCCGAACACACCCGTCGCTACGGCATCGTTGACGGCACGGTGGTGAACGACCGCGTGATGGACGTCAACCGCATCGTCGAAAAGCCCTCGCCTGAAGACGCGCCTTCGCGCCTGGGCGTGGCCGGCCGCTACATCCTGACCCCGGGCGTGTTCCACGAAATCGCCACCCAGCCGCGCGGCGTGGGCGGTGAAATCCAGCTCACCGATGGCATTGCCTCGCTGCTGCGCCGCGAAAAGGTCTTCGCCTACCGCTACCACGGCAAGCGCTACGACTGCGGCAGCAAGGAAGGCTTCCTGGAAGCCAACGTCGAGCTGGCGCTGGCCCACCCGGAGCTGGGGCCGGGCTTCCGCAAATACCTGAAGGGCCTGGAGCTCTGAGCCGGCGGCGGCGCTTAGCGGCGCCGCAGCAGGTGCACGAAATCAGCGCCCTGGGTGGTTTGCTCGACCAGTTCGTTGCCGGTCTGCCGGGCGAAAGCCTGGAAGTCGCGCATCGAACCCGGGTCGGTGCTGAAG
>JAYVBO010000052.1:0-4531 GCA_043750435.1 Betaproteobacteria bacterium
CGACACCACCTGACCCTGGCCGACGATGATGTGGTCCAGCACCTGCACGTCCACCAGGCGCAGTGCGGCCTTCAGCGTCTGGGTCAGGAATTCGTCGGCGCGCGACGGTTCGGCCACGCCCGACGGATGGTTGTGCGCCAGCACCACCGCGCCGGCGTTGTGGCGCAGGGCCAGACGCACCACTTCACGCGGGTAGACCGAGGTCTGGGTCAGCGTGCCGTGGAACATCTCTTCGCTGTGCAAGAGGCGGTTCTGGCCATCCAGAAACAGCACCATGAAGACCTCTTGCGGTCGGCCGCCAAGTTGCAGCGCCAGGAAGTCCTTGACGCGGCCCGGGGCGTCGAACACCGGGGCAGCTTTCAACTGCTGCGACAAGGCGCGGCGGGCCAGTTCCATTACCGCCAGCAGTTCAGCCCGCTTGGCCGGGCCCAGGCCCTTGATGGCCTTGAGCTTTCCGGGCTCGGTGTTCAGCAGGCCGGCGATGCCGCCGCAGGCCTGAATCACGTCACCCGCCAACGCCACCACACCGCGGCCCTTGTAGCCGGTGCGCAGCAACAAGGCCAGCAGTTCGGCGTCCGTCAGCGCCACGGCACCGTGGGCCAGAAGCTTCTCGCGCGGGCGCTGCTCGGCGGGCAGGTCTTTCATGGGGTCCCCGGTAGAATCGGACGCAGTCTATTCGACCCTTGTTTTTCCGGCTTCCAAGCTGCGCTACACCCGAGAATCCCTCCGTGAATATCGTCCAGCCGGGATCTTTCCTGACCCTGCACTACCGTCTTGCCGGCCCCGATGGTGCCGACGTGGTGAACACCTTCGCCGACAAGCCGGCGACATTGACGCTGGGCACCGGGCAGTTGTCCCCGGCCATTGAGGCGCGCCTGCTCGGCCTGCCTGAAGGTGCCCACCAGGCCTTTGACCTGCCCGCCGGCGCCGCTTTCGGCCCGCGCAACCCCGAAATGCTGCAGCGCGTGAAGCTCAGCCTGTTGCACGAACTGGGCGACCCGGCGGCCGAATACGCGGTCAGTGACGTGGTGGAGTTCCCCACGCCCGACGGCCAGGGCAGCTATGCCGGCGTGGTGCGCGAGGTCGGCACGGACTGGTTGCTGTTCGACTTCAACCACCCTTTGGCCGGCCAGCCGGTGCGCTTCGAAGTGAAATTGCTGGGGGTGCTGTGACGTCGAAACTGGAAGAAGTGCTGTTGGCCGAACCGCGCGGTTTTTGCGCCGGTGTCGACCGCGCCATTGAAATTGTCGAGCGCGCCTTGACGCGCTTCGGCGCACCCATCTATGTGCGCCACGAAATTGTCCACAACACCTACGTCGTCAACGACTTGAAGGCCAAGGGCGCCATCTTCATCGAAGACCTGGCCGAAGTGCCCGCCGGTGCGACCCTGGTCTTCAGCGCCCACGGCGTCAGCCAGCTGGTGCGCAAGGACGCCACCGAGCGCGGCTTTCAGGTCTTCGACGCCACCTGCCCGCTGGTCACCAAGGTGCACGTGCAAGTGGCCAAGCTGGCCAAGGAAGGTTATGAATTCATCATGATCGGCCACAAGGGCCACCCCGAGGTCGAGGGCACGATGGGCCAGCTGACCGAGGGCATCTACCTTGTCGAAGAAGCCGCCGACGTGCAGGGGGTGCAGCCGCGCGGCGACAAGCTGGCGGTCGTGACGCAGACCACCCTGAGCGTGGACGACGCGGCCGCCATCCTGGCCGAAGTGAAGCGTTGCTTTCCGCATGTGCTGGAGCCGAAGAAGCAGGACATCTGCTACGCCACGCAGAACCGGCAAGACGCCGTGAAGGTGCTGGCGCCGGCGGTGGACGTGGTCATCGTGGTGGGCAGCCCGACCAGCAGCAACAGCAACCGCCTGCGTGAACTGGCCCAACGCCTGGGCACCCCGGCCTATATGGTCGAGGGCGCGCAAGACCTGCAGCCGCAGTGGTTCGAAGGCGGCCGGCGCGTGGGCCTGACGGCCGGCGCTTCGGCGCCCGACGTCCTGGTGCAGCAGGTCATCGCCGCCCTGCGCCAGTTCGGCGCCACCACCATCCGCAAGATGGACGGTGTGACCGAGAACGTGCACTTCCCGCTGCCACGCGGGCTGGGCGACCGCAGCATGAGCGAAGTGGTGTCCTCGCGATCCTGACGCCGCCGCACTGGTCGCCCCCGACACACCGACGGCGCCCACCCAGGCGCCGTCGGCACATGCAACGAATCTGTTTCAAGGAAGCCTCATGCTCGATATCAACCTGATGCGCCGCGACCTCGACGGCGTGGTCGCGCAACTGCAGCGCCGCAAGAACCCGCAGCCCTTTCTGGACGTGGCCCGCTACAGCGCGCTGGAAGCCGAACGCAAGCAGATCCAGACCGCCACCGAACAACTGCAGGCCCAGCGCAACGCGCTCAGCAAGCAAATCGGTCAGGCCAAAGGCAAGGGCGGCGACACCAGCACGCTGATGGCCGACGTGGCCGGCATCGCTGACCAATTGAAGGCCGGTGCCGAGCGCCTGGATCAATTGCAGACCGAATTGCAGACGGTGCTGATGAGCCTGCCGAACTTGCCGCAGGCCGACGTGCCCGAAGGTGTCGACGAGACCGGCAATGTTGAAGTGCGGCGCTGGGGCACGCCCGGCAGCTACAACTTCACGCCGCGCGACCACGTTGACCTGGGCGCGGCGCTGGGCCTGGACTTCGAGACCGGCGCCAAGCTCAGCGGCGCGCGCTTCACCTTTTTGCGCGGCCCGGCGGCGCGGCTGCACCGTGCGCTGACCCAGTTCATGTTGGACACCCACACCACGCAGCACGGCTACACCGAGTGCTACACGCCCTACATCGTCAACCGCGAGGTGCTGGAAGGCACGGGGCAACTGCCCAAGTTCAAGGAAGACATGTTCTGGGTACTGCGCGGTGGCGACGAAACGCAGGCCGAGCAATACCTGATCAGCACCAGCGAAATCAGCCTGACCAACAGCGTGCGCGAACAGATACTGGAAGCCGCTGCGCTGCCCATCAAGCTGACCGCGCACAGCCCTTGTTTCCGCAGCGAAGCCGGCAGCGCCGGGCGCGACACGAGGGGCATGATCCGTCAGCACCAGTTCGACAAGGTCGAGATGGTGCAGATCGTGAGCCCCGAACACAGCGAGGCCGCGCTGCAAGAGATGGTGGGCCACGCCGAGACCATTCTGCAAAAGCTGGAACTGCCCTACCGCGTGGTGGCGCTGTGCGCCGGCGACATGGGTTTCGGTGCCAGCAAGACCTATGACCTGGAGGTCTGGATACCGGCGCAGGACACCTACCGCGAGATCAGTTCGTGCAGCAATTGCGACGCCTTCCAGGCGCGGCGCATGCAGACGCGCTTTCGCAATGCGGCCGGCAAACCCGAGTACGTGCACACGCTGAATGGCTCAGGCCTGGCGGTGGGCCGCGCGCTGGTGGCGGTGCTGGAAAACCACCAGCAGGCCGACGGTTCCATCCGCGTGCCGCTGGCCTTGCGGCCTTACCTGGGCGGGCTTGAAGTGCTGCGCGCCTGATCGGCTAGAATCCAAGGCTGCGCAAGAGCGCGACCACGCTAGAAATACCTGGAGAGGTGGCAGAGTGGCCGAATGTACCTGACTCGAAATCAGGCGTACCGCAAGGTACCGTGGGTTCGAATCCCACCCTCTCCGCCAGGAATCAAGTAAATACGGGCCCATTGGGCCCGTTTTGCTTTGTGCGCCCGGCACGGGCGCACTCTTGCGGGTGCAAGTCCCGCCGTAAGTTGATCACAGCGAACGAAGCGAAACGCAACTGCATGAGGGCGACCGAGTGTGGAGAGGAAGCGTGGAGCGAAGCTGCGAGCCGATGAACAAGAACTGGATAGAAGGCGCTGCCGAGCAGGGCGAGCGGGCAAAGAACCGCGAAGCTCTCGTGATCAAGGCGAGGCGGCACACGCTGGACCGGCCTGGTGGAAGCCATCACCGCCGGCAGCTACCAGTTCCAGACCAACAGCGACGATGGCGTGCGGGTGTGGGTGAACGGCTCGCTTGTCATCAACAACTGGACACCGCACGGGCCCACGTTGGACACCAGTGCGGCCATCACCTTGGCGGCCGGCCAGCGCGTGAGCATCGTCGTCGAATACCAGGAGTACACCGGCGGCGCGACCATGCAATTGAGCTGGAAGACGCCCGGCACCACCAGCTACGTGGCTGTGCCGGCGAGCCGGCTGTATGCACCGGGGGCGGTGGCGAGCAGCGGAACGGGCTTGTTGGGCCAGTACTTCAGCACCTACGACCTGAGCGGCAGCGTGGTGCTGCAGCGCATCGAAGCGGTGGACTTCGACTGGGGAGCGGCCGTGGACACCAGCGCGAACATCGCGATGACAACCGGCCAGCATTACCGAATCGTCGTGGAATACCAGGAATACACCGGTGGCGCGACGATGCAACTGCGCTGGAAGCCGCCTGGCAGCACCACCTTCAGCGAGGTGCCGACGGTGCGGCTGTTCCCCGCGGCGCCTTGACAGACACGCTCGCCGCCCAAGCATGCTGAAGGCGGGCCC
>JAYVBO010000053.1:0-4527 GCA_043750435.1 Betaproteobacteria bacterium
CACGGTGTTGCGGATTTCCTGCGCCACGGCGCGCACGCCGCCGGCCGGATCGTGGCCCAGGCTGTCTTGTGCGCCGGGCACGTCGGTCAGGTCGATGTAGATCTCGTCGATGCCGCGATCTTCGATCACCGGTGCCACCTCGGCCACGGCGGCTTTGAACAAGCGTGAATAGCGGCGGTAGGCGTCGAAGTCCATGGGCAGCAGGATGGCGTCGGGCGCGCGCTGGGCGGCCTTCATCAGGCCCAGACCCGAATGCACGCCCAGGTCGCGCGCCGGGTAGGTGGCGGTGGTGACCACGCCGCGCCCGGTGTAGCCGGCCAGCGCGGCGTAGCGCCGCGTGCCGTCGGGCTGCAGCACTGGCTGGTGGCGCCGGCCGCCGCCGATGACCACCGCCTGGCCGTTCAGGTCGGGGTAGCGCAGCAGTTCCACCGACGCATAGAAAGCGTCCATGTCGAGGTGGGCGATCCAGCGGCGGGGCGGCATGGGCGAAGGCGGCTTTCGACAGGCGGTCTGCGGCGCCCAGGGCAGGCAGCGACTAACCTGTGACTTTATACAGACCAACGGTGCGCCTGTGCCTGCCGCAGCATCTGAGATCATTCGATACAACAAATGTGCAAAAAAGCCATTTATGATGGCGACACGCGTCGACACCCTTGCAGGCCGAGCCGCCGCGACCTTGATGGAGCCCCCGACATGACACCCACGCCCCTGATTCACGCCCTGAACCTGAACCTGCGCAGCCACTGGCGCCTGAGCCTGGCCGCCGCCACGCTGGGCTCGGCCGCCTTGCTCGTGGCCTGCGGCGGCGGTGGCGGCGCCAGCGAAGCTGCGGCGGTCGCGCCGGCGGGTGCCGTCAGCTATGCCCAGGGCGTGGTCTCGGGTTTCGGTTCGGTCATCGTTGGTGGCGTGCGCTATGACGACAGCAAGGCCGCGGTGGTCGACGCCGACGACAGCGCCCTGCCGGTCACCAAGCTGGGCTTGGGCACCATGCTGATGGTGGATGCTGGCGCCGTGGACCGCAGCAGCAACACCGCGGTTGCGATGCGCTTTCGGGTGTCTGACGAAGTGCTGGGCAAGGTTTCCAGCGTGGACATCACCGCCCAGACCCTGGTGGTGCTGGGCCAGACCGTGGTGGTGAATGCCAGCACGGTGTTCGACAGCAGCCTCACCGCCGGCCTGACATCGGCGCTGGTGGGCACGGTGCTCGAGGTGCATGGCACGGCCGACGCTACTTCCGGGAAGATCACCGCCACCCGCATCGAATCCGCCGCTGCGGCCACCAGTTACCACCTGCGCGGCACGGTAGGTGCGCTGGACACGGCGGCCAAGACTTTCAAGATCGGCGGCGCCACCATTTCCTACGCCGGCCTGGTCGCCGCTGACGTGCTGGCCACGTTGGCCAATTCGGTCATCGTCCGGGTGGCGCTGGCCACCGTGCCCAGCGGCAGCACGTGGGCCGCCACCGCGCTGCGCGGCGACCGGCGCCTGCCCACCAGCAACACCGACTCGCACATCGAAGGCGCCATCACGGTGTTCACCTCCAGCGCGGCCTTCGAAATTGGCGGCGTGAAGGTCAACGCCGGCGCCGCCACCTTCCCTGACGGCACCGCCGGCATCGTGCTGGGCGCTCGCGTCGAAGTGACCGGCACGCTGAGCAGCGGCACCCTGGTGGCCACCAAGGTTGAACTGGACGACAAGCCCAGCGCTGGCTTCAAGCGGCCGTTGGAACTGCACGGCGCGCTGAGTGCGCTGGACACCACCGCCAAGACCTTCACGCTGCGCACGGTGACAGTCTCATACGGCGGTAGCGTGACCTACAAGAACGGCAGCGCGGCCGATTTGGCCAACGGCAAGAACGTCGACGTTTACGGCGTGCTGTCCAGCGACCGTAAGAAGCTGGAAGCCAGCCGCATCGAGTTCAGGTGAAAGACCCCGGTCGGCAGGCGGCGGGCTAAAGTCCCGCCCCCAATGCCGCCTTGCCATGCCGTCCACCCCAAGCAACCCGTCCACAGACCCGACTGGCCCGACCTCTGAGCAGCAAGCGCTGCAAGAGGCCCTGGCCCGCTTGCTGGCGCCGGTGGCCCAACTGGCGGTGGCGCGCGGCCTGCCTTTTGCCGCGGTGGAAGAAATGCTGAAGCTGGCCTTCGTGCAGGCCGCTGACAGGGCCCACCCCGACTTGCTGGCCCACCGCAAGGTGAGCCGCATCACCACGGCCACCGGCATCAACCGGCGCGAGGTCACGCGGCTGACGCAGCAGGCGCCGCGCACGGCGGGCCACAGCCGCTCGCTGGCCAGCGAATTGTTCGGCCACTGGCGGACGCAGAAGCCCTATCGCGGCGCGGACGACCAGCCGTTGGCCTTGCCGCGCCAGGGTGCTGCGCCCAGTTTCGAAAGCCTGGCCCAGTGCATCACCCGCGACGTTCACCCGCGCAGCCTGCTCGACGAACTGCTGCGCCTGGGCATGGCCACCTGGGACGAAGCCGCCGACACCGTGGCCCTGACCCGCGACATCTTCGTGCCGCAAGGCGACCGCGTGCAGCAGTTGGGCTTTCTGGGTCTGAACGCCGGCGACCACCTCAGCGCCGCCGTGGACAACGTGCTGCGCGACAACCACGCGCACTTCGAACAAGCCATCTTCGCGACCGGCTTGTCGGCCGCTTCATTGGAATCGGTGCGCCCGGTCATCCGCGCGCAGTGGCAAACCCTGCTGGCCGCGCTGGTGCCCGCGCTGGAAACCCGCGTCGCGGCCGACAGCACGGTGCAGCCCGCGCCGCAGGGCCGTTTGCGCATCGGCCTGTACACCTACCAAGAAGGCGCCGACCTGACAGTCGCCAGTGGCGAAGCGCCGCTCGCGTCAGCCGCCCCCACCCCCGGCACTCCCCGCAAGCCCAGCGCCCGAACGAGAAAGCCCTGAAATGCCGCGCTTGACTGCCCACCCTTCCATGCCGCGCCTGGCGGCCACCCTGTTGCTGGGCCTGTCCGCCCTGGTGTCCACGCTGGTGGGTTGTGGCGGTGGTGTGGGCACCGGCGGCACCGGCGGCTTCTCGTCGGGGCCCATCACGGGCTTTGGCTCGGTCATCGTGAATGGCGTGCGCTTTGACGATGTCGGTGCCGTGGTGGTGGACGGCGACGGCGTGGTGCGCAGCCGCGACCAATTGCGCCTGGGCATGACGGTGGAAGTCGCCGGCACCGACGTGGGCGACGCCACCGGCGTGGCCACCACCATCCGCTATGACAGCGACCTGCTGGGCGTGGTGGACAGCGCCGTCGACCCCGCATCGGGCAGCTTCACGCTGCTGGGCCAGCGCGTGCTGGTGGACAGCGCCACGGTTTTCGACGAAAGCGTGGGCGGTCTGGCCGCGCTGCGCAAGGGGCAGATGCTGGAGGTCTATGCCGTCTACGACCCGGCCGACGCCAGCTACCGTGCCACCCGTGTGGGCCCGGCGGCCGCCACCGCCACGCCGCATGTGCGCGGCCTGGTGGCGCAAGCCGACACCAGTGCCCGCACGCTGCGCATCGCCAATGTTGGCTACAGCTACAGTGTTGCCGGCGGCGTGCCGGCCGACATCGGCGCTGGACAGTACGTGCGCCTGAACCTGAGCAGCGCGGTACCCAGCGCAGGGCGCTACGCTGTACACGCCTTCGGCACCGCCGTGGCCGTGCTGCCCGACAGCGACAAGGGCAGCCTGAAGGGCCTGATCACCAGCTTTGTGTCGTCACGCAGCTTCAGCGTCAACGGCCGCCCGGTGGACGCCAGCGCCGCCACCTACCCCAGCGGCAGCGCCGGCCTGGCCGTGGGTGTGCGCGTGGAGGTGGCCGGCGCGCTGCGCAGCGGCACGCTGAAGGCCACCAAGGTGGCCATCGACACCGACCCGCAGCGCAGCCTGCAGACTTTTGAGTTGCACGGCGCCATCACCGCCGTCAACACAGTCTTGAAGACCTTCACCTTGCGGGGCGTCACGGTGGGCACCACGCGCTCGGACCTGGTCTACAAGGACGGCACCGCCGCGTCCGTCGCGGTGGGCCGCCAAGTCACGGTCAAGGGCAAGCTGTCATCAGAAGGCCTGGGCATCGACGCCACCAGCATCGACTTCGATTAGGGCCAGCCGCCGCGCTTTGAATCTAACCCCTTGAATGAGGGGCAGCTGGCAGTGGACGCGCCTTTGGAAGCGATACAGACTGCGGGCCGGAGGACTACACCATGAACCGCACTCTGTTCTGTCTCCTTCCTGTCTGCTTGGCAGGCTCGGCACACGCGGCTGTGCTGGACTTCGGCAACGGCCCCACACCGCCTTCGCAGTGCACCTTGGCGCTGGACGGCAGTGGCCCGCTCACCGCCTGCACGGTGACCACCTATATCTCGCAGTACAACAACCTGTACGGCGTGTTGTGGGCCGATGGTGGCGACGGCAATTCCTTCGCGCGCATCGAAATCAAAGCCTTGGTGCCGGGCGACAGTGTCAGCCTGACCGGCCTGGACCTGGGCGCCTGGTCGAACAACACCCTGGGCACCACGCTCAACGTTTA
>JAYVBO010000054.1:0-1931 GCA_043750435.1 Betaproteobacteria bacterium
GCCTCAGCGCCGCCCCGGCCCGAAGCCCTGCCACCACAGCGTGAGGGCGCAGCCGACCACCATGGCCGCATAGGTCGCCATCCGGCCGTCGCGCCCGAAAACCACCAGCCCGGCGACGGTGGCCGCAGCCGCCACCGCACAGGCCGGGCCGGCCAGGCGACGCCAGCCCACGCCCGCCAGTTCACGCCGCCAGACCAGCTTGCTCAGTGCGGCCGCCAAGGCGCCCAGCAGCAAAGCCGGCGCCAAGAGATTGCCCAAGTGCCACAGCAGGTCCAACGGTCCCATCGTCGTGTATTCCTTGGCCGGGCCCGCATGCGCCCCGCATTGACTTCGCTCAATCCGGTTGCACGCTCAGCGCAGCCTTCACTGCCTACAATTGTGGCGTGAGCGTCTTCGCCCTCGGGCTCAACCACACCACGGCACCGCTGGACCTGCGCGGGCGGCTGGCTTTCGCCCCCGAGCAACTCGCTCCGGCCCTGCACGGCCTGCGTGAACGCCTGCAGCGCAAGCTGCCCGAAGCGGCGCTGGTGTCGACCTGCAACCGCACCGAGCTGTATGTGGCCGCCGGCCCTGAGCCCGTCCACGAGTTGGTCCGCCCGACGCTGGACTGGCTGGCCGAACAAGGTGGCATCAGCGGCGGGCAGTTGCTGGACTACAGCTACGTGATGGAAGACCAGGCCGCTGCGCGCCACGCTTTCCGTGTCGCATCGGGTCTGGATTCGATGGTGCTGGGAGAGCCGCAGATCCTGGGCCAGATGAAGCAGGCCGTGCGCGTAGCCAGCGAAGCCGGCACTTTGGGCACCACGCTGCACCAGCTTTTCCAGCGTTCGTTTGCCGTGGCCAAAGAAGTGCGCACCTCCACCGAGATCGGCGCGCATTCCATCAGCATGGCCGCCGCTGCGGTGCGCTTGGCCGCCCAGCTGTTTGAAGATCTGCGCGAGATCAAGGTGCTCTTCGTCGGCGCCGGCGAAATGATAGAACTGGTGGCCACGCACTTCGAAGCGCGCGCGCCGAAGTCGATTGCGTTGGCCAACCGCACGCTGGAACGCGGCGAACGGCTGGCCGCCCGCTTCGGCGGCGAAGCCATGCGCCTGTCCGACATCCCGCAGCGCCTGCACGAATTCGACGCCGTCATTTCCTGCACCGCCAGCAGCCTGCCCATCATCGGCCTGGGCGCCGTCGAACGGGCCTTGAAGGCGCGCCGCCATCGGCCCATGTTCATGGTCGACCTGGCTGTGCCGCGCGACATCGAACCGGAAGTGGCGCAGGTTGCTGACGTCTACCTCTACACCGTCGATGACCTGTAGGCCCTGGTGCAGACCGCCGGCAGCAAGCGCCAGGCGGCGGTGCAGCAGGCCGAGGCCATCATCGACGCCGGCGTGCAGAGCTTTGCGCACTGGCTGGACCAGCGCGCCGCCGTGCCGCTGATTCAAGCGCTGAACCGCCAGGCCGACGACTGGGGCGCGGTGGAAATGGCCCGCGCCCGCAAGGCCCTGGCCCGCGGCGAGCCGGCCGAAAAAGTGCTGGAAGCGCTGGCCCGCGGCATCACCCACAAGATGCTGCACGGCACGCTGGCCGAACTGCACGCCGCCGAAGGCGATGAGCGCCTGCAGCTGGCCAACACGGTGTCGCGCCTGTTCCTGCGGTCGGCCACGCGCCACCCCGGCGGCGAAGGCCGTTAGCTGACGCACCGCCCGGCGCCGCGCAGCCTGCGCGGTGGCAGCCTGCTTTCGATAAAACCATGAACCCCACCCTGCGCGACCGATATGAACGCCTGGCCCTGCGCCTGGCCGAGCTGGACGCCACGCTGTCCGACCCGCAAGTGGCGGCCGACATCAAGCGCTGGCGGGCGCTGTCACGCGAGCAGGCCGAGGTCAACGGCGTCGTCACGCGCTACGTCCGCTACCAGCAGCGCGAAAGCGACCTGACCG
>JAYVBO010000055.1:0-4521 GCA_043750435.1 Betaproteobacteria bacterium
CAGCTGAAAATCGTCATCCGCACCAACTACAGCAACCCACCCACCTTTGGCGCCCAGGTGGTGGCCACCGTGCTGACCACGCCGGCGCTGCGCGCCATGTGGGAAGAAGAACTGGGCGGCATGCGTGACCGCATCAAGGCCATGCGCCACGCGCTGGTGGACAAGCTGGCGGCTGCCGGCGTGAAGGGCGATCTGTCCTACATCACCACCCAGGTCGGCATGTTCAGCTATTCGGGCCTGTCGAAAGTGCAGATGGAACGCCTGCGCAACGAGTTCGGCGTTTACGGCGTGGACAGCGGCCGCATCTGCGTCGCGGCCATCAACGACAACAATATCGAAGCCATCGCCGCGGCCATTGCCCGTGTGATGTGATCCCGCGTGATGGGATCTGAGCGTCGAACTGGGCTGCTCCGGGCGGCCTGTTCGGCACGCGGCGGCGGGTGACTGGGCGCAGGATCACTAGGTCGGCACCTCTATATTGCTGCACCGCAACAAAAATGAGGCTACAGTCGGCCAGGGGTCAGCAATTGGCGTCAGGATGACGCCTTCAGTCTGGCCCAAACTTATACCGGAGACGCTCCATGCTCTATCAGATGTACGAAACGCAGCGCGCGCTGATGGCGCCTTTTTCGGAATTCGCCTCGGCCACGTCCAAGCTTTACCGGCATCCGCTGTCGCCCTTCTCGCACGCCCCCATGGCGCAGCGCGTTTCGGCCAGCCTGGACTTGGTGCACCGCCTGGCCAAGGGCTATGAAAAGCCGCGTTTCGAGATCACCTCAGCCCAGGTCGGCGGCGTGGACATCGCCGTGCAAGAGCAAGTGGCGCTGAGCAAGCCCTTCTGCCGCCTGCTGCGTTTCAAGCGCTTCACCGATGACCCCAAGGCCCTGGGCCTGATGAAGGGTCAGCCTAAAGTGCTGGTGGTGGCACCACTGTCGGGCCACCATGCCACGCTGCTGCGCGACACCGTCAAGGCCCTGTTGCACGACCACAAGGTCTACATCACCGACTGGACGGACGCCCGCATGGTGCCCTTGGCCGAGGGCGCGTTCCACCTGGACGACTACGTCGAGTACGTGCAGGAATTCATCCGCCACATCGGCCCCAATGTGCATGTGATGTCGGTCTGCCAGCCCACCGTACCGGTGCTGGCGGCGGTGTCGCTGATGGCCAGTCGCGGTGAAACCACGCCGCTGACCATGACCATGATGGGCGGCCCCATCGACGCCCGCTCGAGCCCCACGTCGGTCAACAACCTGGCCACTGACAAGCCCTATTCCTGGTTCGAGAACAACGTGATCTTCCGCGTGCCGCAGAACTTCCCGGGCTCGGGCCGCGCGGTTTACCCGGGCTTTTTGCAGCACACCGGCTTCGTGGCCATGAACCCCGACCGCCACGCCACCAGCCACTACGACTACTTCCAGGACCTGATCAAGGGCGATGACTCCAGCGCCGAGTCACACCGCCAGTTCTACGACGAGTACAACGCCGTGCTCGACCTGCCCGCCGAGTACTACCTGGACACCATCAAGACCGTGTTCCAGGACTTCTCGCTGGTCAACGGCACCTGGGTCGTCAAGGGCGAAGCCGTGCGGCCGCAAGACATCACCGGCACCGCGCTGCTGACCATCGAAGGCGAACTGGACGACATCTCGGGCGCCGGCCAGACGCGTGCCGCGCACGGCCTGTGCGAAGGCATACCGGCCACGCGCGCCTTCCACTACGACGTGGCGGGCGCCGGCCACTACGGCATCTTCTCGGGCCGCCGCTGGCGCGAAAAGGTTTACCCGGAAGTGAAGGCCTTCATCCAGCGGTTTGACGTCGCCCAGCAAGCAGCAACCGACAACGTCACGCCCATCTCGAAGGCCATCAAGGCGGTCAAGGCCGTGAAAGCGGTCAAAGCGGTCAAGGCTGCCAAGGCGATCAAGCCGGTCGCTGCACCGGTTGAAGTGACGGTTGAAGTTCCGGCCAAGACGGTCAAGGCTCCCGTCAAGGCGGTGCGCAAGGCGCGCGCCCGATAATCCGGGGGGTGACCACCGCCCCGCCACCACCCAACGCTCAGCCCGCCGCTTCCGCACTCGCGGAAGCGTTGAACGACGCCCTGCCGCAAACCCAGTGCACGCGTTGCGGCTATCCCGACTGCCACAGCTACGCCGTGGCCATGGCGGCGGGCGAGGTGGACATCAACCGCTGCCCACCGGGCGGTGCTGAAGGCATCGCCCGCCTGGCCGCGCTGACCGGCCGCCCCGCCCGGCCGCTGGACCCCGCGCACGGCCACGAAGGCCCGCGGGCCGTGGCCCTGATCGACGAAGACTGGTGCATCGGCTGCACGCTGTGCATCAAGGCCTGCCCGGTGGACACCATCGTCGGCGCGTCCAAGGTCATGCACACCATCGTCGACGCGCAGTGCACGGGCTGCGAGCTGTGCGTGCCGGTTTGCCCGGTGGATTGCATTTCGATGGTCCCCGTCACGGCCCCCAAAACCGGCTGGGATGCGTGGAGCGCCCCGCAGGCCGACGAAGCCCGCGGCCGCTACGCCTTTCACCGCATCCGCATCGCGCGCGACGAACGCGAAAACGACGAACGCCTGGCCGCCAAGGCACAAGCCAAGCTGGCCGACTTGGCCAGCCACAGCCAGTTCACCGACCCCGAAACGCTGGCCGCCAAACGGGCCGTCATCGAAGCCGCCCTGCAGCGCGCCGCCGCGCGCAAGGCCGTGCCGCCGCCGGCACCCGTCCCCACAAAAGACAGCGATGAAGCCTGAAGCCATCGAACACTTTTTCGCCACGCTGGCCGCGGCCAACCCGAGGCCGCAGACCGAGTTGCAGTTCACCAGCGTCTTCGAATTGCTGGCCGCCGTGCTGCTGTCGGCGCAGGCCACCGACGTGGGCGTCAACAAGGCCACCAAGCGCCTCTTCGCGCTGGCCCCCACGCCGCAGAAGATGCTGGACCTGGGCGTCGACAACGTCACCGAGTTGATCCGCACCATCGGCCTGTTCCGCAACAAAGCGAAGAACCTGGTCGCCACCAGCCGCATCCTGGTCGAGCAGCACGGCGGCCAGGTGCCCCGCAGCCGCGCAGCATTGGAAGCCCTGCCTGGCGTGGGCCGCAAGACCGCCAACGTGGTGCTGAATGTGGCCTTTGGCGAGGCCACGATGGCGGTGGACACCCATGTCTTTCGCGTCAGCAACCGCACCGGCCTGGCGCCGGGACGCAAGCCGCTGGAGGTGGAGTTGAAGCTGCTGAAGCGCATCCCGGCGCCCTACCTGGCGCACGCCCACCACTGGCTGATCCTGCACGGCCGCTACCTGTGCCTGGCGCGCAGCCCGCGCTGCAACGAATGCGCGGTGCGCCCGTGGTGTGACGAGGGCGCTTCTACAATGAACAAGGCACGGGAGACACGCTGACATGGCCAAGCTCGAAGACCTCGCGGAGCGGGTGGACCGGCTGGTGCTGCGGCACCAGGAACTCAAGCGCACCAGTGCGCTCATCGAACAACAGTTGACCGCCGTGACGGTGGAACGCGACAGCCTGCGTTCGCGGCTGGCCGCAGCGCGTGCGCGCATCGACGCGCTGCTGGACCGCCTCCCGGCCGAAGGCGACGCAGCGGGCGACGCGACACCCGGGAACACGCCATGAAGCAGGTTGAAGTCTCCATCC
Source organism: Betaproteobacteria bacterium (assembly GCA_043750435.1). Lineage (GTDB taxonomy): Bacteria > Pseudomonadota > Gammaproteobacteria > Burkholderiales > Burkholderiaceae_C > Rubrivivax. The sequence goes on from JAYVBO010000055.1 coordinate 3,658, forward strand.
TCGGGCAGGTCTACATGCTGGGCTGCCCCGAAGGCGGCGAAACGCTGCTGAACGCTGCCGTTGCCAGCGTGGACAAGGAAATGACCACCATCCGCGAGGCCGGCAAGGTCAAGGCGCGCGAGCGCATTGCCGTGCTGGCGGCCCTGAACGTGGCCTACCAATTGGCCGAGCGCGCCGCCGCGCTGCAGGCTGCGCCGGCTGTGTCTCAAGCGGCTGGCGCATCGGATGTCGACCTCGACGCCTTGCTGCGCCGCATCGACGACGCCCTGGGTGACGACGGTCAACTTCTGTGACTTGCGACGCACTGCGCGCGCGTGTTTGCAGGCCTAGAATGGACTCGTCCGCTGTGAGTTGTTGAGCCTTTAATGTCCTTGAGCCGATGGTCTATGACCAAGGGCTTGGAACATCGCCTGGTTGGTGTGAGCGTCTCGCGTCAGATGAACCCGAAGCCAGGCTGACCTCGCCCACCTGAACTCCCCCTTGGTTCAGGCACCGGGTTCACAGCCCACGGCGGACACCCTTATTTGCCAGCAACGCTGCACCCGCCATGACCGCCACTTCCGCTGCGCATTACTGGCTGATGAAGAGCGAGCCCACTGAGGCGTCCATCGACGACCTGGCCCGCGCAGCACAGCAAACCCTGCCCTGGACCGGCGTGCGCAACTACCAGGCGCGCAACTTCATGCGCGACATGATGCGGCCCGGTGATGGCGTCTTGTTCTACCACTCGTCCTGCCCGCAGCCGGGCATCGCTGGCCTGGCGCGCATCGCCGGCGGCCTGGCGCCCGACACCACCCAGTTCGACGCCAGCAGCCCCTACTTCGACGCCAAGTCCAGCCCAGCCGCACCACGCTGGCTGCAGAT
>JAYVBO010000056.1:0-1925 GCA_043750435.1 Betaproteobacteria bacterium
TGCACTGTAGCCGCGTCAGCGCTTTCCGGCAGCCAGCGCCTGGCGCGCCAGTTCTTCGTCGCTGAGAGCTGGTGCCGTTCGCATGGCGGCCAACTCTTCCAGCATCTCAGGCGTGGCTTCGACGTTGCCCAGCATCAGGTCTTCAACGTTGGCATGCGGCGCCAGGCGCTCTTCATGGTCGACCGGCGAAGGATGGACCAGACCCGAGTCCAGCACCGGCAGCCGGGCCGCCGCCAATTCGAGTTGTTCGTGGAAGATCTTGGCCAATTCACCTTCGGCTGGCGTCTTGTCGATTTCGGTCATGGCGGACTCCTGAAAGCCTGGATATTGCCGCATCGCGCGGCGGCGCGGCCTCGGGGCTTGTTCAGCGGCGGGGCGCTTTGGTGACGGCCTTGGTGGCAGCCTTGCCTGGCGCCTTCTTTGCGGCCGGCTTGGCGCTGTGCTGCTGCAGCAACGCGTCCAGGTTCTTGGTGATTTCCGCTTCGATGGTCTTGCTGAAAGCGCCCAGCAGAAAGCCCAGCTTGGCCTGCAATTCGAAGTGATCAGGCGCCACGATGAGGGTGCCATCGACGCCCGTGCGCTTGAATTGGACGGTGTCGCTGGTCTCGCCTTCCAGCACGCTGCAGTCCATGCCGAATTCGGCTTCCACCTGCTCAGCCCAGGACCAGGCAATTTCACGCGCCTGGGTCAGACCCAACTGGTGGGCGCGGTGGATGTGGATGTCGGCCATGGCGGGTATCTCCGATCTCAGTCTGCTTGTGCGTTCAGTTTTGCGCGGCCAGCCGCGCGCGACGCTGGTCTTTCGGCATGGCGGCCAGGGCCTGCACTTCGGCGTAGAAACGCGTGAAGTCACTGCCCTGTCGCTCAAACAGCCGTTCGAATTCGGGCACCAGTTCGTTGTAGGCCGCCAGCACGCCGAAGCTGGCATTGTTGGCCCGGGCGAACCAGTCGTCATAGCCGGCGTAACCCTGCCAGGGCCCGGCTTTCAGCGCCGCGTGGTCGCTGCGCAAGGCGGCCATCACGGCGGCTTTGCGTTGGCGTTGGCCGGCCACATCGACCGCCGTGGGCGCAGGGCCCGCACTGGCGTACACCTGCAGCAGCAGGCCCCGGTAGCGCAGCGTCAGCGCGCGGAAGTCGGCGCGCCGGGCTTCGGCCTGCGCGTAGGCGGCGCGCGCCTCGGGGCTGGCGTGCTGGGCCAACCAGCGCCGGGTGCCGATGCCTTCCACCGCCACGGCGAAGCTTTCGTTGAAGGTGGTGTCGTCAGCGGCATAGGCCACCTGGTGGCTCAGTTCGTGGAAGATCAGTTGCGCCAGCGCGCCTTCCGGCCAGCGGATGAAGGTGTTCAACAGCGGGTCACCGCCGATCCAGTTGCTCCAGCCCAAGGTGCTGTAGGCCGGCACGCCGTAGACGCTGACCTCATCGCCTTGCGCCTTCAGCGCCGCCGCCTCGGCTTCGGCGGCTGCTTGCAGGAAGTGGCCGCGATAGCCCACACAGCCCATCACCGGAAAGCACCAGGTCTTCAGCGTCAGCGACAGCTCGGACGCGGTCACCACATTCCACACCACGGCTTCGCGCTGCAAGTCGGCGTAGCGGCGGTAGCTGTTGTTGTCGGGCAATTTCAGCTCGCTGACCGCGAAGTCGCGCAGGCGCTGGCTGAGTTGCAGGCGTTCCCGCAGCGCAGGCGGCGTGGCGGGGTCGGCCTCCACGTCGGCCACCGGCCGGGCACGATGCAACAGGTCCAGGTGGCCGCCGGCAGCCTGCGCCAGATAGCCCACGGTGCTGCAGCCGCTGGTCAAGCAAACGGCCGCGCCGGCCAGCAACAGACTGCCCAGCAAGCTGCCCGACAAGGCGGCGGCCATCAGCCCGACAGTCCAGCGGCGGCGGGCCACCGCTTCAAGCCGGATGGGCCTCGGCCTGCACCTCAA
>JAYVBO010000057.1:0-10451 GCA_043750435.1 Betaproteobacteria bacterium
GCGTGCAGCGCCCGGCGCTGCGTGCCGTCGGCAATCTGGTGGCGGCAACTGGTGCCGTCGGCCACGATGACGGCGTCGGGCGCTTGCCGCACGGCGGGCAGCAGCGCGGCTTCGGCCATCTGCATCGAAACGTCGAAGTGCGCCGCCTCGTAGCCGAAGGCGCCGGCCATGCCGCAGCAGGAACTTTCGATCAGCTGTGGCTGGGCGCCCGGGATCAGCTTCAGCACGTCCAGGATGGGGCTGACCGCGCCGAAGGCTTTCTGGTGGCAGTGGCCGTGCACCAGCAGCGGGTTGTCGAGCGGCTTGAAAGCCACGTTGAAGCGGCCGGCCTGGGCTTCGCGGGCGATGAATTCTTCGAACAGCAGCGCCTGCGTTGAAACGGTGACGGCCTTAGCGCCCAGCCCCAGCACCAGTGCTTCGTCGCGCAGCGTCAGCAGGCAGGACGGCTCCAGACCGACCACGGCGATGCCGGCTTCGGCCAGCGGCAGCAGCGCATCCAGCAAGCCGCCCAAGGTGGCTTTGGCTTCGGCCATCAAGCCCGCACCCAGGTAAGTGCGGCCGCAACAATGGTGGCCGCCGTCCTTTTCCACCGTGTGCAACTGGTAGCCGGCGGCGTGCAGAACCTGCGCGGCGGCCAGGGCGTTTTCGGTTTCGAAGCCGCCGTTGAAGGTGTCGACGAAGAGCACCGCCACTTTGCCGCCGCGCTGCGCGGTGGCGATGGCCACTTCCGCCGTCACGAAAGGCGTCGCCGGCTTGCTGCGCCAGAAGGTGTCCGCCCGCCATTCGGGCAGGCTGCGCTGCGCGGAGACGCCCAGCCAGCGTTCGCCCAGTCGGCGCAGCAACGGGCTGCGGTTGCGCCAGTTCGCCAGCCCCGCGATGCGGCCCAGCGCGTGGATCTGGCGCGGCACGTTGGCAATCAGCTGGTCCTTCAGCGTGTGGCCATGGCGCGCCTTGTACTGGGCGGTGAACTCGATCTTCATCCGCGCCATGTCCACGCCGGTGGGGCAGTCGCGCTTGCAGCCTTTGCAGCTGACGCACAGGTCCATCGCTTCGGCGACGGCCTCGGAGGTGAACGCGTCCGCGCCCAACTGCCCCGACAGCGCCAGCCGCAGCGTGTTTGCCCGGCCCCGCGTCAGGTGCTCCTCGTCGCGCGTGACGCGGTAGCTGGGGCACATGGTGCCGGCGTCGAACTTGCGGCAGTGGCCGTTGTTGTTGCACATCTCCACGGCCATCGCCAGGCCGCCGGTGGTGTCGCCGCCGGTGCCCGGCGCGGTGATCTGCTCGGTGACCGGGTCAGCCGTGACGTTCCAGGCCGACCAGTCCAGCACCGGCTGGATGGCGATGCGCTTGTAGGGCTGCGGCGCGCTGGCCGGCGGGAAGCGGAACAGCGCGCCGTCGTCCATCTTCGGCGGGTCGATGATCTTGCCGGGGTTGAGCAAATGGGCCGGGTCCAGCTCGGTCTTGATGGCGCGCAGCGCCTCGTTCAGCTTCGGGCCGAACTGCCACTGGATCCATTCGCCCCGACACAGGCCGTCACCGTGTTCGCCGCTGTAGGCGCCCTTGAATTTCCGGACGAGAACGGCGGCTTCTTCGGCGATGTCGCGCATCTTGGCGGCGCCGTCCCGCCGCATGTCCAGGATGGGCCGCACGTGCAGCGTGCCCACGCTGGCGTGGGCGTACCAGGTGCCGCGCGTGCCGTGGCGGGCGAAGACTTCGGTCAGCGCATCGGTGTATTCGGCCAGGTGGACGAGCGGCACGGCGCAGTCTTCGATGAAGCTCACCGGCTTGCCGTCGCCCTTCAGGCTCATCATGATGTTCAGGCCGGCCTTGCGCACTTCCCACAGGTTCTTCTGGGGCGCTTCGTCGGGCATTTCAACGACGATGCCGGGCAGGCCCAGGTCGCCCATCAGCGCCACCAAATCGCGCAACTTGCCGAGCAGCACACTGCGGTCGGCACCGGCAAATTCCACCAGCAGGATGGCCGCCGGTTTGCCGATCAACGCGGTCTGGATCGTCGGCCTGAAAGCCGGGTTGGCCAGGCTCAGTTCGATCATCGTGCGGTCGACCAGTTCCACCGCCGTCGGGCCCAGCTTGACGATGTGCTGGGCGGCGTCCATCGCGCGGTGGAAGCTCTCGAAATTGACCACGCCCAGCACCTTGGCGCGCGGCAGTTCGGTCAACTGGAGGGTCAGCGTCTTCGTCAGCGCCAGCGTGCCTTCGCTGCCCACCAGCAAATGGGCCAGGTTGACGCTGCCGTCCGCCGTGTAGGGCCGTTCGCTTTGCGGGTGGAAGATGTCCAGGTTGTAGCCGGCGACGCGGCGCAGCACTTTGGGCCAGCGCGTTTCGATCTCGGCGCGGTGTTGCTCGGCCAGCCCGCGCACGAAGCCGGCGACTTGCGCAGCACGTCCGGTCAGCGTGTCAACGGGGCCGAAGTTCAGCAGTTCGCCATTCGCCAGCCAGGCCTGCGCGCCGACCACGTTGTGGACCATATTGCCGTAGGCGATGGAGCGGCTGCCGCAGGAGTTGTTGCCCGCCATGCCGCCCAGCGTGGCCTGGGCGCTGGTCGACACGTCCACCGGAAACCACAGGCCGTGCGGCTTCAGCTGCGCGTTCAGGTGGTCCAGCACCAAGCCGGGTTCGACCGTGGCAACCCGGGCGGCCACGTCCACGCTCAGCACCCGGCGCACATGCTTGCTGTGGTCGATGACCAGGGCCGCGCCCGTGGTCTGCCCGCACTGGCTGGTGCCGCCGCCACGCGCCAGCACCGGCACCTTCAGTTCGCGAGCGACGGCCAGCGCGGTCGCCACGTCTTCGGGCGTGGTCGGCACGAAAACGCCGACCGGCATGATTTGGTAGATCGACGCGTCGGTGGCGTAGCGGCCCCGGCTGGCGGCGTCGAAATGCACCTCGCCCTGGGTCGCTTGCCGCAGGCGCTGCGCCAGGGCGTGGCAGACCTCGTTGGGCGGCAAGGCCGCGCGCGGGTGGGTGGCAGGCAAGGCGGCGGGCAAGGCGGTGATGGTGCTCATGTTCGGACCCATTTTGCCCAGGTGGCTGGGCCGGAATGGGCCTGTTCGCGCACAGGGAAACTCACCGCATGCAGGGCTGCCGGCGCGTGCCAGACTGCCTGCCCGCAACGCAGCCCGCGTTCGCCCAGCCCGCAACTGCCGCGACCCCGCGCACCCCATGCTCAAGCTCGACACCCACCCCACCGGTCGCCACTTCCTGAACATCCCCGGCCCCAGCCCGGTGCCCGACCGCATCTTGCGGGCGATGAGCCTGCCCACCATCGACCACCGTGGCCCGGAATTCGGCGCCCTGGGCTTGAAGGTGCTGGCCGGCATGCGAACGGTGTTCAAGACCCAGCACCCGGTGGTGATTTATGCCGCTTCCGGCACCGGCGGCTGGGAAGCCGCGCTGTGCAACACGCTGAGCCCGGGCGACACCGTGCTGATGTACGAAGGCGGCCAGTTCGCCACGCTGTGGCACAAGATCGCCGTGCGCCTGGGCATCAAACCCGAATTCCTGAGCCTGCCCGGCACCGACGAGGCCACCGGCCTGCCGCTGGCCTGGCGCCACGGCGTGCAGGCCGCGCTGATCGAGGAACGCCTGCGCGCCGACCCCGGCCACGCCATCAAGGCGGTCTGCGTGGTGCACAACGAAACCTCCACCGGCGTGACCAGCGACATTGCTGCCGTGCGCCGCGCCATCGACGCCGCCGGCCACCCGGCGCTGCTGATGGTCGACACCGTGTCGGGGTTGGGCAGCGCTGACTACCGCCACGACGAATGGGGCGTGGACGTGGCCGTGGCGGGTTCGCAAAAGGGCCTGATGCTGCCGCCGGGCATCGGCATGAATGCCTTGTCGCCGCGTGCCATCGCCGCCAGCAAGGTCGCCAAGCTGCCCAAGGCCTACTGGGCCTGGGACGAGATGCTGGACATCAACCAGACCGGCTACTTCCCCAGCACGCCCAACACCAATCTGCTCTACGGCCTGCATGAAGCGCTGGACATGCTGCAGGAAGAGGGGCTGGACGCCGTCTTCGCGCGCCACCAGCGCTGGGGCGCCGGCGTGCGGGCTGGCGTGCGCGCCTGGGGCCTGCCCATTCAATGCGCCGACGAGGCCCTGCATTCGCCCGTGCTGACCGGCGTGGTGTTGCCCGCCGGCGTGGACGCCGACGCGCTGCGCAAGCTGATCCTGCGGCGCTTCGACCTGTCACTGGGCATGGGCCTGGGCAAGTTGAAGGGGCGCATGTTCCGCATCGGCCACCTGGGCGACAGCAACGACCTGACCCTGCTGGCCGCCCTGGCCGGCTGCGAGATGGGCATGAAGCTGGCCGGCGTGAAGCTGGCCGGCAGTGGCGTGCATGCCGCCATGGACCACTTCGCCGCGCACGAAGCTTGAACCCCGCCTGAACCCCGCCTGAACCCTTACCGCACCCGATTTCCGGAGACCCCCACATGCAAAGACGCACCCTGATCCAAGGCGCCGCCGCCACGCTGGCGCTGCCCCTGGCCTTGTCGCAAGCGCGGGCCCAGGCGGCCTGGCCGACAGGCCCCGTGCGCGTCATCGTGGGCTTCCCGCCCGGCGGCGGCACTGACGCGCTGGCCCGCGTCGTCGGCCAGAAGCTGGGGGTGATGTGGGGCCACCAGGTCATCGTCGAGAACAAGGGCGGCGCCGCCGGCCTGCTGGCCGCCGAGTACGTGGCGCAGCAACCGGCTGACGGCAGCACCTTCCTGATGGCCCACATCAACAGCCACGCGCTGGGGCCGGCGCTGCAGCCGGGCAAGCTGCGCTACAACGTCGAGCGCGACTTCACGCCCATCGTGCTGGTCGGCGTCACGCCGAATCTGCTGATTGCCCACCCCAGCGCGCCCAACAAGAGCGTGAAGGACGTGGTGGCGCTGTGCAAGGCCGAGCCCGGCAAGATCGCCTTCGGATCTGCCGGCCCCGGTTCGGCCCAGCACCTGGCACTGGAGATGTTCAAGGTGCAGGCCAAGATCGACGCCATCCACGTGCCCTACAAAGGCAGCGGCCCGCTGCTGACCGACCTGATCGGCGGGCAAATTCAATACAGCTTCGAAACCATGACCGCGGCCACGCCGCACGTCAAAAGCGGCAAGGTCATCGCCGTGGCGCAGACCCGTTTGAAGCGCGCCAAGGGCCACCCCACGGTGCCCACCATGCAGGAACAAGGCTTTGAGGGCTTCGAGGCCACCACCTGGTACGGCCTGGCCGGGCCGGGCAAGTTGCCGGCGCACATAGCCGACAAGGTCAACCGCGACGTCAACACCGTGCTGGCCATGGCCGACGTGCAAGAGAAGATGGACACCTACGGCGCCGAAGACGGCGGTGGCAGCCGCGAAAAGTTCGCTGCCTTCATCGCCAGCGAACAGCTCAAGTGGGCGCGGGTGGTGAAAGAGGGCAACGTGAAGATCGAGAACTGAGGCGGCGCCTCAGTCAAACAGCGGCAACCCCCGTATCGGCCAGCTCACGGGGGCCACCAGCAAGGCGGTCATCTGGGCAGCGGCCATGGGTGGGCCCAGCAGGTAGCCCTGCATTTCGTCACAGCCCAGCGCCTTCAGGGTTTCAAGCTGGTATTCGGTTTCCACGCCCTCGGCCACCAGGTGCAGCTCGAAACCGCGGGCGATGCCGATGATGGCCTGGATGATGGGCGACACCGGCACGCCCGGCACCAGGTCGCGGACGAAAGACTGGTCGATCTTCAGCGCGTGGATGGGCAGCCGCTGCAGGTAGTTCAGTGACGAATAGCGGGTGCCGAAGTCGTCGATGGAGATGCGCACGCCCTGTTGGCGCAGGCTGTCGAGCTTGGCCATCACGCCCGGCGTGTCCTCGAGCAGCATGTTCTCGGTGATCTCGATTTCCAGGCCGCCGAAGGGCACGCCGTGGGCCCGCATCGGCCGGCTGACGCGTTCGACGATGTCGGAGCGGCCCAGCTCCAGCGGGGACAGGTTCACCGCGACGCGCAGCCGGCGGTGACCGGCCGCCCGCCAGGCCGCCAGTTGGCTGCAGGCCTGTTCCAGCACCCAGTCGCTGAGCGCGCAGATCAGCCCGGTTTCTTCGGCCACGTCGATGAAAGCACCGGGCAGCAGCAGGCCGCGCTGGGGGTGCTGCCAACGGATCAGCAGTTCCACCCCCACCACGCAGCCGTCCATCAGGCTGACCTGCGGCTGGTAGTGGGCGACGAATTCGCCGGCCGCGATGGCCTGGCGCAGTTCGTTTTCCAGTTCCAGCCGCTGGGTGTAGTTCGCGCTCATGTCGGCGGTGAACAGGCGGCCGCCGTTGCGCCCGTTGGCCTTCACCTGGTACATGGCGATGTCGGCGTTCTGCATCAGCTGTTCGGCATTCACCCCGTCGTGGGGGTAGATGGCGATGCCCACGCTGGCCGTCGCGCGGAAGTCATGGCTGCCCACCAGAAAGGGCTTCTCCAACTCGGCCGTCAGCTTGCGCGCCACGGCCAGGGCGTCTTCCACCTTGGCCAGGTCAGGAAGCAGCACCGTGAATTCGTCGCCGCCCTGGCGCGCCACCGTGTCGCCGCCGCGCACGCTGGCGCGCAGGCGCTGGGCAAAGCTGCGCAGCAGTTCGTCGCCCTGCAGGTGGCCGTAGGTGTCGTTGATGAGCTTGAAGCGGTCCAGGTCGATGAACATCACGCCCACCATCAGGCCGCGCCGCTCGGCCTGGGCCAAGGCCAGTTCCAGCCTGTCCTTGAATAGACGGCGGTTCGGCAGGTGGGTCAGCTGGTCGTGCAAGGCCTGGAAACTGGTGGTTTCTTCGGCCCGCTTGCGTTCGGTGATGTCGCGGATCACGCCGTAAGAGCCCAGAAAGCGCCGCGGCCCCGCCCCATCGGCCTCGGCATACACGCCCATCGCGCTGACCGCTGTGACCAGGTGGCGCGGCGGCAGATCGGGCCGGGTGCCGGCTTTGAGCAGCAGGCGGATTTCGACGTTGGTGGACGCCCGCTGGTCGCTGCGGCGTTCGGCAAAGGCGTGGCGCGCCAGTTGCCGGTCTTCGGGGTGCACGATCTCGGCGTAGTGTCGGCCCAGCGTGGCCTGGGCGTCGTGGCCCAGCAGCGCCTCGATGCGGGGGTTGAGAAAGACGAAGCAGCCGTCAGGGTCCAGCGTGTAGACGATGTCGGGCGAGCGCTCGACCAGAAAGCGGTGCAGGCGTTCCGACTGCGCCAGCTGGCGTGTCATTTCGGTGTGTTCGCGCTGCAGCGTGCGGCGCTGCAGCGTCAGTTCGACACGGCCGCACAGGTGGTCCAGGTCGTCGGGCTTGCGCAGGAAGTCCAGCGCGCCATGCCGCAGGGCCAGCACCGCCGCGTCTTGTTCGCGCTGGCCGCTGACCATCAACACGTGGGTGGCGGGTTGGTTTTCCTTCAGCCAGTGCAGCACGTCCAGGCCCGATCCGTCGGGCAGGCCGATGTCAAGCAGCACCAAGTCAAAGTGGCTGTCTTGCAGCATCAACAGCGCACGCCGCACCGAATCGGCCTCGGCGATGTCGCGCCCGGGCTGTGTCAGCAGCAGGCGAAAGCTGTGGCGCAGGCGCGCATCGTCGTCGACCAGCAACATGCGATGGGGCGGCGCCGGCCGCTCGGCGCGGGTGCTGCGCAAGGTGCTCAACTGGCCGCTCAAGACTGGCCCTCGGCGGCGACCAGCCCGCTGGCGGCCTGCGGGAACAGCACGTCGATGCGCGTGCCGCGGCCCGGGGCGGTCTGGCAGCTGACGTGGCCGGCCAAACCGCTGACCAGCGCCTGCACGATGGACAGGCCCAGCCCCGAGCGCCCGGGGCGGCGGTGCACACCCAGCGGCTGGAAGGGCGTGCGCACCACGTCGGCCGGCAGGCCGGGGCCGTTGTCGCTGACGCTGAGCTGGGTGTAGGCCCGGCCGTCGCGGTAGACATGGTCGGTGGTGGCGGTGACGATGCGCGCGCCTGGCGGCAGCGCTTCGGCCGCGTTCTTCCACAGGTTCAGCAACACCTGGCGCACGGTGTCGCGGTCGACATGGGTCGCGGCCAAGGGCTCTTGCAGCGCCAGCGCCAGCTCGATGCCGCTGCCACCGAACAGGGCGTCGCTGTAAAGGGCGCTCAAGCCTTCGACGGTGGCATTGAGGTCGATTTCTGCACCGGCCAGTGCGGCCGGACCGGCGGGCGCTTCACCCAGCTGGCGCACGATGCGCGCGACCCGGTCGACCTCTTCGCTCAAGACCTGCAGTTCGTCGTTCATCTGGAGGTATTCCGGCAGCTTGCGCTGCATGATCTGCAAATAGGTCTTGATCGTGCTCAGCGGGTTGCTGACTTCGTGGGCCAGTTGGCGCCCCCGCATCAGCAAGCTGTCTGCGGCGGCCGCTTGCATATCGCGGTTGCGCTCGCGCAGCGCGCGCCCGCTTTGCAATTGGGCGGCCACGACGCCCGCGAAAATCAGGATTTGGGTCTCGAGCTGATGCAAGCGTTCCGCGCCCGCGGCGTCGACAGGAAAGACCATCAGACCCCAGACGGTGGCGCCGATGGCCATGGGGGCGCAAACCAGGCCGGCGCTGCCCAGCAGCCGCGTCAACTGCTGGTCACGCAGGGCCAGCCCGCCGGTCCACAGTGCCGCGTCAGTGGAACACAGGCTGCGGCTTTGCGCGGCCCGGGCGCAGACATCCTGGGCGGGCGGCTCCAGCGGCACCCGCAAGCGGCCCAGCAAATCGCTTTGGTCCGCCAGGGGCACGCCGCATATCAGCGGTGGCGTGCCCAGGCGCAGCAGGAAAATCGCGTCGTCCACACCAAACAGAATGCGCGCCGATTCGCGCACCGCACTCAGCAAGTGGACTTCGCTGTCGGCCGAGGTCAGGCATTGCTGCAAGGGCTGCAGGGCGGCCATCGAGGCCAGCGCATCCTGCAGCGCCTGCTGTTCCGGGTGGCGCGGCGCGGGCTCGGGCAGCGGACGCCACAGCGGCAAACCGCTGGTGGCCGCCGGCACACCCATCGCCGCCGCCAACTGCGCCACATTGGCCTGAACCGTGCCGCACAAGCGCGCCAGCTGCATGGGCTGCAACTGGACCAGCCCGGCCACCACTTCAAAGCCGCCGGCGTCGGGTGTGGCTTGCGCGGTCAAGGCTTCAGCCGCGTGGGCGACCCAGACCGTGCGGGTCAGCTCGTCGGCCTGCGCCAGGTCCCACGCGCCGTGGTGGTGAAAGCGTATGGCGTCGGCCATGAAAGAGGGCAGCTGCCAGCGGTCCGCCAGCCAGGCACCCACTTCGGCGTGATCGGTGCCCAGCGCGGCGCGCTCCAGCGCTTGCAGCACCGCATCGGTGCCGGCTTCGGCCAGCAGCGCACCGTAGGCTGAGCCCATCCCGCCCAGCAGCAACAGCTGGCCGATGTCGTGCAGCAGACCGCTGAGATAGGCTTCCTCGGGGTCGACCTGGCCGGTTTCCACCGCGATGGCCTGCGCCAGTTCGGCCACGAAGAGGGCGTGGCGCCAGTAGCCCGCAAGGTCCTCGGGCTGCAAGGCCGGCATGCGCCCGAAGGTCTGCTGCGCGGCCAGCGACGCCGCCATGCTGCGCAGCACATGCACGCCCAGCGCCTGCAAGCATTGATCGATGTTGCGCAGCGTACCGGCCGCGCGGCGGGCCGCCGAATTGGCCGCATGCAGGATGCGCGCGGCCAGCGCGGGTTCGCGCCGCACCAGCTCGCCCACGTCGCGCATCGACACGTCTTCCTGCGATACGGCGCGCAAAAAGGCCAGCAGCGTGCCGGGCAAAGTCGGCAGTTCAAGCGCCTGTATGGCGCGGAGCGTCGGCCCCGGAATGGTGTGCAACAGGCGGTTCCTGACAGGGGGCCAAGGCAGGTTCAGGCACTGGCCCACACCCTGCGAACCATCCTATGGTAGCGGCATCCAGCAGCGCTGGACCCAGCTGAACGGGGGGGTGTAACCCGTCAACGGGCAGGTGAAAACCCGGCTGCGCTGCACGCAAGAACGGCCAGCGAAGAGGCTCGCCGTCGGCCGGCGGCGCGCTGGCCGCAGCCTGAGACTTCAGGCCGGCGCCGGCACGCTGAAGCGCTTGGTCACGTCGCCTTGCGCATTGGCGCTTTCCAGGTGCACGCCAAAGCCCCACAGCCGGGCCACGTGCTTCATCACTTCCTGACCGCTGTCGTGCAGCGGTCTGTCGTTGTGCTGGAAGTGACGCAGCGTCAGCGAACGGTCGCCGCGCAGGTTGACGTTCCAGACCTGAATGTTGGGTTCGCGGCTGCCCAGGTCGTACTGGCGGCTCAGCGCTTCGCGCACGCGGCGGTAGCCGGCGTCGTCGTGGATGGCGCTGACCTCGTATTCGCTTTTCTTCTCGTCGTCGGAAATGGCGAACAACCTGAAGTCACGCATCAGCTTGGGGGACAAATACTGGCCGATGAAGCTTTCGTCCTTGAAGTTGCGCATGGCGTGGTCCAGCACCGGCAGC
>JAYVBO010000058.1:0-10444 GCA_043750435.1 Betaproteobacteria bacterium
CTGAGAGCCTGCCGCAGGGCCTGGACACGCCCATTGGCCACAACGGCAGCCAGTTGTCGGGCGGCCAGCGCCAGCGCCTGGCCATTGCGCGGGCCATCGCCAAAGACGCGCCGGTGCTGATCCTGGACGAGGCCACATCGGCGCTGGACAGCGAAAGCGAACGCGCGGTGCAAGAGGCGCTGGAACGGCTGATGAAGGGCCGCACCACGCTGGTCATCGCCCACCGCCTGAGCACCATCGAACACGCTGACCGCGTGCTGGCACTGGAAGGCGGCCGGCTCGTCGAGCAAGGCACGCACAGCGAATTGCTGGCCGCTGGCGGCGTCTACGCCCGCCTGCACGCCATGCAGTTCAGGACTTGAAGGAGACCGACATGCCCATCACCGCCCCCATCTCGCGCTACCCCGTACCCGAACTGAAAGACCTGCCCGAGGACCTGCGCGCACGCATCCTGGAAGTGCAGGAAAAAGCCGGCTTCGTGCCGAATGTCTTCCTGGTGCTGGCCCACCGCCCGGCCGAATGGCGCGCCTTCATGGCCTACCACGACGCCCTGCTGCTCAAGGTTGGCGGCAACCTCAGCAAGGGCGACCGCGAGATGATCATCGTGGCCACCTCCGCCATCAACCACTGCCTGTACTGCGTGGTGGCCCACGGCACCATCCTGCGCATCTACGAAAAGAAGCCGCTGGTGGCCGACCAGGTGGCCATCAACCCGCTGAAGGCCGACATCACGCCGCGCCAGCGCGCGATGCTGGCTTTTGCGATGAAGGTCTGCAGCGCCGCCGACGGCATCACCGAAGCCGACTTCGCCGCGCTGCGCGAGCACGGCTTCGACGACGAGGACGCCTGGGACATTGCCGCCATCACGGCCTTCTTCGGCCTGAGCAACCGCATGGCCAACGTCACCGCCATGCGGCCCAACGACGAGTTCTTCCTGATGGGCCGCGCGCCCCGCAACAAGGAGATTGCATGACCCAGAAACACCCTGCCGCGCTGGCCACTGCCACGCTGATGGCGGTTGGCCTTGTCGGTTGCGCCAGCGACCCTGGCACGCCCGGCAATGGCGCCAACGCCGACGCACGCACCGTCAGCATCGTGCGCACCACGCACGGCATCCCGCACATCACCGCGCCCGACCTGGAAACCCTGGCTTATGGCGTGGCCTACGCCCAGGCCGAAGACAACGTCTGCCAGACGGCGCGGCAGTTGGTCACCGTACGCGGCGAACGCGCGCGCTGGTTCGGGCCCACGGCGACCGGCCTGCTGGGCATCCGCATGCTGCCCAACGAGGTGGCCGACACCTTCATCAACGCCCACATGGACGACGCGAGACTGGCACGCGGCCGGGTTGAAGGCAGCGAAGCGGCGCAGCTCAGCCGTGGCTATGTGGCCGGCTACAACCGCTACCTGACCGACCGTGGCGCCAAGCTGCCAGCCGCCTGCAAAGGCCAGCCCTGGGTGCGGCCCATGACGCTGGCCGACTACGCGCGCATGAACGAGCTGACCATGGTGCAGGCCGGCGTGGCCGCACTGGCCGACGGCGTGGTCGGCGCGCAGCCGCCACCCCCCGGCGCGGTGACCTCGCCCATCAGCGCGGCGCCGGTGGAAGTCAACCTGGCCGATGCGACGCAGGCCATGCGCGAAGCCGGCCTCGTCGACAGCCCGCTGGGTTCCAACGCCTGGGCCTTTGGCCGCGAAACCACCGCCGACGGCCGCGGCCTGCTGCTGGGCAATCCGCACTTCCCGTGGGTGGGCGTGAACCGCTTCTACGAGATGCACGTCACCGTGCCCAGCCAGTTGGACGTGATGGGCGCTACCGGCGCCAACGGACCCTTCGTCAGCATCGGCTTCAACAAGGACGTGGCCTGGTCGCACACCGTGTCCACCGGCAAGCGCTTCACGCTGCACGCACTGACCCTGGTGCCGGGCGATCCGACCAGCTACCTGGTGGACGGCAAGCCCGAGAAGATGACATCGCGCGACATCCATGTCGACGTGCTGAACGGCGACCACACCGTTTCGTCGCGCAAGCGCACCTTGTGGTCCACGCGCTGGGGGCCGGTGGTCATCATTCCGCGGGCCGGCTTGAACTGGACGACCACCACGGCCTACGCCGTGCAGGACGCCAACGCCGGCAACACGCGCTTCACCGGCACCTGGCTGGCCATCGCCCGCGCGACAGGCGTGGAAGACATCCGCAGCGCGCTGCGCACCCTGGGCACGCCCTGGGTCAACACCATTGCCGCCGACCGCGCCGGCAACGCGATGTACGCCGACGTGAGCGTGGTGCCCGACGTGGACGCCGCGCAACTGGAACGCTGCACACCGAGCAAGGCCCTGGCCGCGCTGCGCGGCGCCGCCGGCCTGGTGGTGCTGGACGGTTCGAAGAGCGACTGCGACTGGCGGCGCGACCCGAACTCACCCGTGCCAGGCCTGACGCCGATGGAGCGCATGCCCATCGCCGTGCGCGGTGACTGGGTGCAAAACAGCAACGACAGCTTCGTCTACACCCACCCGCCGCAGGCCTTCCCGGGCATCTCGCCGCTGGTCGGTGACGCCCGCGTGGACAGCGTGCGCACGCGTGCCGGCCTGACAGAAATACCGGAACTGCTGGCCCGCGGCAAGGTCACGGCGCAGGCCGTGCAGCAGCAGTTGTTCGAGAACCGCAACTTCATGGGCATGACCGTGATGCCCGACCTGCTGGCCGCCTGCAGCGCCAACCCACCGGCCAGCCTGGCCGCCCGCGACGGCTGCGCGGCGCTGGCCGGCTGGGACCGCTTGAGCGACCTCGATTCACGCGGGGCCCACCTGTTCCGCGAGTTCTGGCGCAGCGCGCGGCTGATCCCCGGCGTCTACCGCGTGGCCTTCGACGCGGCGCAACCGGTGGCCACGCCCAGTGGATTGAAGCTGGCCGATGCGGCCGTTGCCGGCAAGGTCTGGGACGCGCTGGCTCAGGCCGTCAACACCGTGCGTGCGGCCGGCTTCGCGCTGGACGCGCCACTGCGCAGTGTGCAAATGCCGACCCTGGCCATCACCGACGAAGCCATACCGCTGCACGGCGGCGAGCCCTTTGAAGGCGTGCTGAACTACCTGGGCAACCAGTTCGCCCCTGGCCTGACAGTCAAGGGCCTGCGCGTGGATTACGGCACCAGCTATGTGCAGACGGTGGGCTTCGACGCACGCGGCCCGGTGGCCCAGGCCATCCTGACCTACGGCCAGAGCAGCGATCCGGCCTCGCCGCTGGCCACTGACCAGATGCGTCTGTATTCGCGCAAGGCCTGGCCGGTGTTGCCCTTCCACCCGGAAGACGTGGCCCAGGCGCAGATCGGCACCACGCTGAAGCTGGTGCGCCCCTGAAAGCCGGGCCGGCCTGCATGGGCCTTTACCGTTCTTGAATGACAACGGGGCCCGCGCGGGCCCCGTTTGCTGGATGCACCAGTCTCAGCGCATCACGGCAAAGCTTGCAGTGCGCGGATGCGGTCTTCGGTGGGCGGGTGGCTGCTGAACAGCGCCATCAGGCCGCTGGGTTTGCCGGCGATGCCCATGGCCTGCACGCTTTTCGGCAGGTCGCCCGGGTCCAGTCCGCCCAGCCGCGCCAGCGCGTTGATCATGGGTTGCTTGCTGCCCATCAAGGCGGCCGCGCCGGCATCGGCCCGGTATTCGCGGTGGCGCGAGAAGGCCGCCACGACCACGGAGGCCAGCACGCCCAGCACGATGTCGAGCACGATGGTGGTGACCAAGTAGCCGATGCCCGTGCCTTCACGCTCGTTGCGCAGCACCACCTTGTCGACGAAGTAGCCGATGACGCGCGACAGAAAGACCACGAAGGTGTTCATCACGCCCTGGATCAGCGTGAGGGTGACCATGTCGCCGTTGGCGACGTGGCTGATCTCGTGGCCGATGACGGCTTCAACCTCTTCGCGCGTCATGCTGTGCAGCATGCCGGTGGACACCGCCACCAGCGCCGAGTTCTTGAAGGCGCCCGTAGCGAAGGCATTCGGCTCACCCTCGTAGATCGCCACTTCGGGCATCGTGATGCCGGCCTTCTGCGAGAAGCGCTCGACGATGCCGACGATCCAGCGGTGCGTGGGGTCGGTGGAGTCGTTGATGACCTGGGCGCCGGTGCTCCACTTGGCCACCGGCTTGCTGATCAGCAGCGAGATGAAGGCGCCGCCGAAGCCCATGATCATGGCGAAGCCCAGCAGCTTGCCCAGGCTCAGGCCGCCCGCGCCGACGTAGCGGTTCACGCCGAGCAGGCTGGCGGCGATGCCCAGCACCAGCATCACGGCCAGGTTGGTGACGACGAAGAGCAGGATGCGTTTCATGGTGGCGGCGGCCCGTTCAGGGCCGTACAGAAAATGGCGACAGGCGGGATGTTAGGGCCGGGCAAGGCGTTTCAAGGCGGCCTGCCAGCAGACCCAATCGGCGTGGGGCTTAGCCGCCACGCTCAGGGCCGTTCAGCGCCGCTCAGCGCCGCAAGCGCACCTGCGTGGGTTGGTCGGCCGGCAGCAGCTCAAAGCGATTCGGCCACTGCGCAAACAGCTTCAGCGAAGAGGTGTTCTTGCCCAGCAACTGCGCCTCACGCAGGCGCTGCACGGCCACATTCAGCGCCAGCCCCTGGCCGCCGGCCAACTCGGGCAGGCAGTCCAACACGGCGTCCATCGAGGTGCCGCTGCCCTGTCGGGGCGGCGCGGTGGGCGCCGGCGTCTGCACGGGCACGGGCACGGGCACGGCGACGATCGGCGCAGCGGGCTGCGCAGCCACGGCCGCAGCGCTCTTGCGCACCGCGGTCTTGCGCGCGGGCGCCTTGGCTGCTGCCGACTTGGCCGGCGCCGTCTTCGCTGCCGGAACCTTTTTGGCAGCGGGCGCCTTCACCGCCGCAGTCTTGCGCGGGGCGGTCTTGCGCGCCGGCTCGGCCTTGGGCGCCGCGCTGCCTGCCGGCTTGCGGTGTTCCAGCACCGTGTAATCGTCATACACGGCCTGCGTCTCATCGCCGGTCTTGCCCATCTGGCCGATGCCGCGCACCACGCAGCCTTTTTCACGCAGGCGCTGCACCAACGGCGCGAAGTCGGAGTCGGAAGAAGCAATCACCACCACGTCGGGCCGCTCGGCCAGCACCAGGTCGATGGCGTCCACGGCCATCGCGATGTCGGTGCTGTTCTTGCCGGCCGCCAGGTTGACCATCGGCTTGATGCCCAGACGCTTGAAGGCGGCCTGGTTGGCCACCGCGCTCTCGGCCGTGCAGTAGGCCCGGCGCACATGCAGCCCGCCATGCTGGTTCAGCAGCAGGCGAACGGCCTGTTCCATCACATCGACCGACACGTTGTCGGCATCGATCAAGAGCATCACGCGATCGGTGGTCATGCCAATTTCCAATTCAAGGTTTCACCGGCCCGCAAGGGCTTGATGAGGGCGTCGCCGAAGGGCAGCGACTCGGGCAGCGTCCAGGGCTGGCGCACCAAGGTGACGCTGCCACTGTTGCGCGGCAGGCCATAGAAATCGGCACCGAAGTGGCTGGCGAAGCCTTCCAGCTGGTCCAGCGCCCCAGCGGCCTCGAAGGCTTCGGCATACAGCTCCAGCGCGGCCGGCGCGGTGTAGCAACCGGCGCCGCAAACCGACTGTTCTTTCAGCGCTGCGGCGTGCGGTGCGCTGTCGGTGCCCAGGAAGAATTTCGGGTTGCCTGACGTGGCCGCCTGCATCAGCGCCAGGCGGTGCTGCTCCTTCTTCAACACTGGCAGGCAGTAGTAGTGCGGCCGCAGCCCGCCGGTGAACAGGGCGTTGCGGTTGTAGAGCAGGTGGTGGGCAGTGATGGTGGCCGCCGTGGGGCCGCTGCTGCCGGCCACATAGGCCGCGGCCTCGGCGGTGGTGATGTGTTCGAAGACCACCTTCAGCTCGGGGAAGTCGCGGCGCAGCGGCTGCATCACGCGGTCGATGAAGACGGCTTCGCGGTCGAAGATGTCGATCTCGGGGTCGGTGACTTCGCCGTGCACCAGCAGCAGCAGGCCGGCGCGCTGCATGGCTGCCAGCGTCGGGTAGACCTTGCGCATGTCGGTGACGCCGGCGTCACTGTTGGTGGTGGCGCCCGCTGGGTAGAGCTTCAGCGCCACCACGCCGGCCGCCTGGGCGCGCGCGATCTCGTCGGGCGGCGTGTTGTCGGTGAGGTAAAGCGTCATCAGCGGCTCGAAATCCGAGCCGGCCGGCAGGGCCGCCCTGATGCGCTGGCGGTAGGCCAGCGCGGCCTCGGCGGTGGTCACCGGCGGGCGCAGATTGGGCATCACGATGGCCCGCGCGAACTGGCGCGCCGTGGCGGGCAAGACTGCTGCCAAAGCAGCTCCGTCACGCAGGTGCAAATGCCAGTCGTCGGGGCGGGTGATCGTCAGGGTTTGGGGCATGCGGTCATTCTCGCACCGGGGTTCCTGGCGCTGCAGGTCGCAGCAAGTCTTCAAGTCGGGCCTGTGAATGGCCGATCTGCCCGGGATGAGCGAGACCGTCTCCATCCACAAAACACGCGTGCTGAACCTGGCCAGGCGGATGCGCGCCCCCGACCGCGAATCCTCCCTTGGACGCTGCCTGGTGCTGTCGCTGCAACTCGCTGAGGCCGCGCAAGTGGCCCAGTGCACGGATTTGCAGTTGGTGCGCTGGCGCGTGCTGGATGACGACCAATTTCGTGATCATTGGGCGGTGTGGCTGGACCCGGAAACCGTGGTCTACCTGACGCGCATCCAGGTCGACGGCCGATGCCAGGTGCTCGGACCGGCAAGCGGCTATCCGCCCAACTACGTCGAACCGCGCCGCTACCCGGCTCGGTTGCTGCTGCAGGGCCACTGCAGTTCGGCCGCCAGCGCCAAACACGGCGTGATGCGCAGGCGTTACCTGCTGGCCCTGGCGTGGCGCATGCTGGAACACGATGCCCGCGCGGCCTGGGCGCAGCGGGCCGGCAGCCTGGCCTGGGCGGCCTGCAGCGAATACGGCAACTTCGTCTGGTGGCTGACGCTGCGCGACCTGAAGAATGGCTTGCGGGACCGCGCCATGACCTTGACGCGGCGCCTGGAAAACCAACCCGAATACGCAGCGCGCGATGCGCCCGCAGCTGAGGCCGCTGCCGCCACCGTCCGGGCGCTGGCCGACGGCTGGGCCGACAGCCGGATCGAAAACCGGGCCGCGCGCCGCCGGCGCTGAGGTGGCGCCCCGACCTGGCCGCCCGTCAGTGCGCCAGGATCTTCGAGAGAAATTCCTTGGCGCGCGGCGAGCGCTCATCAGGGTTGCCGAAGAACGCTTCCTTCTTGCAGTCTTCGACGATCTTGCCGGCGTCCATGAAGATCACGCGGTGGCCGACCTTGCGCGCGAAACCCATTTCGTGGGTCACGCACATCATGGTCATGCCCTCTTGCGCCAGTTGGACCATCACGTCCAGCACCTCGCCCACCATCTCGGGGTCGAGCGCGCTGGTGGGCTCGTCGAAGAGCATCACGATGGGGTCCATGCTCAGCGCGCGGGCGATGGCCACGCGCTGCTGCTGGCCGCCTGACAACTGGCCCGGGAACTTGTCCTTGTGGACCATCAGGCCCACGCGGTCCAGCATCTTCAGGCCCCGCGCCAACGCTTCATCGGGGCTGCGACCCAGCACCTTGATCTGCGCGAGCGTCAGGTTTTCCGTGACGCTGAGGTGGGGGAAGAGCTCGAAATGCTGGAAGACCATGCCGACGCGGGCGCGCAGCTTGGGCAGGTCGGTTTTGGGGTCGGCAATGCTGATGCCGTCGACCGTGATGTCGCCCTTCTGGAAAGGCTCCAGCGCGTTCACCGTCTTGATCAGCGTGCTCTTGCCCGAACCGGAAGGGCCGCAGACCACGACGACCTCGCCCTTCTTGATGGTGGTGCTGCAGTCGGTCAGCACCTGAAAGCTGCCGTACCACTTGGAGATGTTCTTGATGTCGATCATGGAGACAGGCCTTCAGCGGATGATGGCAATCTTGTTCTGCAGCTTGCGCACGGTCATGCTCAGGCTGAAACAGATCACGAAATAGACAGCGGCGGCAACCAGGTAAGTCTCGACCGGCCGGTTGAAGTTCTTGCCGGCGATCTCGAAACCCTTGAGCAGGTCATAGGCCCCGATGGCGTAGACCAGCGAGGTGTCCTGGAACAGGATGATGGTCTGCGTCAACAGCACCGGCAGCATGTTGCGGAAGGCCTGCGGCAGGATGATGAAGCGCATGGTTTGCGCGTAGGTCATGCCCACCGCATAGCCGGCGTGAACCTGGCCCTTGGACACGCTCTGGATGCCGGCCCGCATGATCTCGCTGTAGTAGGCCGCTTCGAACAGCGTGAAGGTGACCATGGCCGAGACCTCGGCGCCGAGTGGCTTCCCAAGCAATAGCGGTATCAGCAGGAAGAACCACAGGATGACCATGACCAGCGGGATGCTGCGCATGGTGTTGACGTAGAACGAGGCCGGCCCGACCAGCCAGGGCTTGCCCGACAAGCGCATCAGCGCCAGTGCGGTGCCCCACAGGATGCCGCCGATCATCGCCACCAGCGTCAGCTGGACCGAGAAGATGAAGCCCTTGATGACGAAGCTGGAGACAACGCCCCAGTTGAAGAAACTGAAGTCAAGTGTCATCTCACTTGCCTCCAATCATGCCGGGCACGCGAACGCGGTCTTCGATGACCAGCGCCAGCCGGTTGATGGCGAAGGCCGAGATGAAATACAGCGTCGTCACCGCCAGGTACATCTCGACGTTGCGCGAGGTTTCTTCGCCGGCCTGCATCGCGAACATGGTCAGTTCGGCGATGCTCACCGCGAAGGCCACCGACGAGTTCTTGACGATGTTCATGCTCTCGCTGGTCAGCGGCGGGATGACGATGCGAAAGGCCATCGGCAGCAGCACGTAGCGGTAGGTCTGCGGCAGCGTCAGGCCGACCGCCAGCCCGGCGTAGCGCTGGCCTTTGGGCAAGGCCTGGATGCCGGCCTTGACCTGCTCAGAGATGCGCGCGCTGGTGAAGAAGCCCAGCGCGAACACCACCAGAATGAAACTGGGCACGCCGCGCAAGCTGGTGAAGATGGACGGGATGACGTGGTACCAGAGGAAGATCTGCACCAGCAGCGGGATGTTGCGGAACAGTTCCGTCCAAGCATTCCCGATGAAGACCAGCCGCTTGTCGGGTGCCGTGCGCAAGATGCCCATCAGCGAGCCCACGGCCAGCGCAATGATCAGCGACAGCAGGGCCACGCCCAGCGTCCAGCCCCAGGCCGAAATGAGCCAGTTCAGGTAGGTCTGCTCGCCGCCTTTGGCGAAGCCGGCCAGACAACCCGGGATGACGTTGCCCGAGGTGGTTTCCTTGCAGAAGACCTGCCATTCCCAAGTGACCAAGCGGCTCTCCCCTGCACACGTTGTGGTGGTGACCCGGCCCGCGCGCAGCGTGCGCCGGCCGGGTCTGCCGCTTACTTCTTGGCGTAGTCCTCAACCGGCCTGTCGTTGGGCTTGGCCCAGGCTGCCTTGGTGGCCTCGCTGGCCGGCAGGCCGACCTTGGTGTTGGCCGGCGCGATGGGTTGCATGAACCACTTGTCGTAGAGCTTGGCGATCTCGCCGCTCTTCATCATCGCGACGATGCTGTCGTCGACCACTTTCTTGAAGGCCGGGTCGTCCTTGCGCATCATGATGGCGATGGGTTCGACCGACAGCACCTCGCCGACGATCTTGTAGTCGGCCGGGTTCTTGGCCTTGGCGATGTTGCCAGCCAGGATCTGGCCGTCCATCACGAATGCGTCCGCGCGGCCGGTTTCCAGCAGCAAGAAGCTGTCGGCGTGGTCCTTGCCGAAGACTTCCTTGAAGTCGACACCGTTGGCGCGTTCGTGCTTGCGCAGCAGCTGCACGCTGGTCGTGCCGGTGGTGGTCGACACGTTGCGGCCGTTGAGTTGCGCGATGTTGGTGATGCCCGAATTGGCCTTCACGGCGATGCGCACTTCTTCGACATAGGTGGTGACGGCGAAGGCGGCGTCCTTCTGGCGGGCCAGGGTGTTGGTGGTGCTGCCGCATTCCAGGTCCACGGTGCCGTTCTGAACCAGCGGGATGCGGTTGGCCGACGTCACCGGCTGGTACTTGATTTCCATCTTCGCCAGGCCCAGCTTCTTCTGCACTTCGGCCAGCACGTGCTGGCAGACCTCGACGTGGAAGCCGGCGTACTTGCCGTCACCCAGCGTGTAGCTCAGGGCGCCCGAGCTTTCGCGCACGCCCATGGTGGCCGATGCGCCTTCCTTGATTTTCGTGAGGGTGTCGGCGGCATGCGCCAGGCCAGTGGCCAGCAGCGCCACGCAGGCGGCGATCAGGGTTTTCTTCATGGTGTGTCTCCGACGGTCTAACAATGATGGGTTGGAGGGGTGCAAGGTGCGGGCCAAGCCGCGTGCACCACCCTGGGCGCGGACTGTAGCGGTGACTCGGGCCTGTGC
>JAYVBO010000059.1:0-4509 GCA_043750435.1 Betaproteobacteria bacterium
GCTTCGCTGCTGATGGTGGCCACCGGCGTGCTCAGTCCGGGCAGCAACAGCATTTCCACCGTGCCCAAGGCTTCCAGCTTTTCGGTGTTGATCACCGCGCTCTTCCAGGTCAGCGGCACGGCGCCGCCGGTGTAGCCGGTGCCGCCGCCGCGCGGAATGATGGTCAGGCCCAGTTCGATGCAGCCGGCCACCAGCGCAGCCATCTCGGCTTCGCTGTCGGGGGTCAACACCACGAAGGGGTATTCAACGCGCCAGTCGGTGGCGTCGGTGACGTGGCTGACGCGGCTCAGGCCGTCGAACTTGAGGTTGTCCGCAGCCGTGTGGCGGCCCAGCACTTTGCGCGACGCCTTGCGCAAGTCCCACACCGCGCGGAAATGCGCTGCGAAGGCCTCCACGGCCGCGCCGGCTGCCGCCAGCAGTTCGCCCACCAGGGCGTCGCGCTGCGCATCTTCGGCCGCGTTGCGGCGCTTGCTGACTTCACCCAGGCGGTGCTGCAGCGCTGTGATCAGCATCTGCCGCCGCTGGGGGTTGTCCAGCAGGTCGTCTTCCAGGTAGGGGTTGCGCTGCACCACCCAGATGTCGCCCAACACTTCGTACAG
The DNA here is from genome assembly GCA_043750435.1 of Betaproteobacteria bacterium. GTDB lineage: Bacteria > Pseudomonadota > Gammaproteobacteria > Burkholderiales > Burkholderiaceae_C > Rubrivivax. The sequence goes on from JAYVBO010000059.1 coordinate 600, forward strand.
CATGCGCGCGCTGCGGCCGGTCTGGCGCTCCTGGCGCAGCAGGCTCAAGATCTCCCAGGCGCGGGCCCCCAACAGGCGGATGACGATTTCGCGGTCGCTGAAGGACGTGTAGTTGTAGGGGATCTCGCGCAGGCGCTTGCCAGTGACCTGCGGCGCAGACAAGGCGCCATCTGCGGCCATCAGGGGTGCGGCTATCGGCAACGGTGCATTCATGGGTGGCTTCAGGGCGCTCAGACGAAGGCGACAATAGAAGGCTGGGCTGGCTGGCGGGTATTCCCCGTTGCCGTCCTGGCGCCTTCCATGACAGAACCCCGATTGTCACAAAGGCCGGCCAGACTTGCCCGCCGGCCACGAATTGCCTCACCAAGGGCACCCTTACGGAGATCCGATGAAACTGTCCAACCGCTTGCATGCCTTGGCCACAGCCGCCGCTTTTGCGCTGTCCGCCCTGCCCACCCTGGCCCACGCTGAAACCGAAGTGCAGTGGTGGCATTCGATGAGCGGCGCGCTCGGCGAATGGGTGAACGACCTGGCGAAGAACTTCAACGCCAGCCAGACCGAATACAAGATCGCGCCGACCTACAAGGGCACTTATCCGGAATCGATGACCGCCGCCATCGCGGCCTTCCGTTCGGGCACCAGCCCGGCCATCCTGCAGGTCTTCGAGGTCGGCACCGCCACCATGATGGCCAGCAAGGGCGCCATCAAGCCGGTCGGCGAGGTCATGAAAGAGTCGGGCCTGCCCTTCGATCCGACGGGCTACGTCAGCGCGGTGGCCGGCTACTACACGGCGCCGAACGGCCAGATGCTGAGCATGCCCTTCAACAGCAGCACGACGATTTTTTACTACAACAAGGACGCCTTCAAAGCCGCTGGCATGGACCCTGAAAAGGCGCCCAGCACCTGGCCCGAAGTGGCCCTGGCAGCGGCCAAGCTGAAGGCCAGCGGCCACAAGTGCCCCTTCACCACCAGCTGGCAAAGCTGGACCCAACTGGAAAGCTTCAGCGCCTGGCACAACGTGGAATTCGCGACCAAGCGCAACGGCTTCGGCGGCCTGGACACGCGCCTGGCCTTCAACACGCCGCTGCATGTGCGCCACATCGAAAACCTGGCCAACATGGCTCGGAGTGGCCTCTTCGTCTACAAGGGCCGCAACAACACGCCGGACGCCACCTTCCCCAGCGGTGAATGCGCCATGTTCACCGGCAGCGCGGGCCTCTACGGCAGCGTCAAGGCGAATGCCAAGTTCGCCTACGGCATTGCGCCCCTGCCCTATTACCCCGACGTGCCCGGCGCGCCGCAGAACACCGTCATCGGCGGTGCCAGCCTGTGGGTGATGGCGGGCCACAAGCCAGCCGAATACAAGGGCGTGGCGGCTTTCTTCAACTACATCAACAGCCCTGAAGTGCAGGCCGCCAGCCACCAGCGCACCGGCTACTTGCCGGTGACCACGGCAGCCTACAAGCTGACCGAGGCCAGCGGCTTCTACAAGAAGTTCCCCGGCACCGACGTGGCGCCGAACCAGATGATCAAGAAGACCACCGACAAGTCGCGCGGCATCCGTCTGGGCAACTTCGTGCAGATCCGCACCATCATCGACGAAGAGATGGAGCAGGTCTGGGGCGGCAAGAAGACCGCCAAGGAAGGGCTGGATGAAGCCGTGAAGCGCGGCAACGAGCAGCTGGAAAAGTTCCAAAAAGCCAACAAGGGCTGACCCCCTTGGCGACTGAAAAGCGCGTCGTCTTCCGGTCGACCTGGCTGCCCTGGGTGCTGATGGCACCCCAGGTGGCCATCATCGGGGTCTTCTTTTTCTGGCCGGCCTGGGAAACGCTGCTGCAGTCACTGCAGCAGCAAGACGCCTTCGGCATCAGCACCGAATGGGTGGGCCTGGAGAACTTCCGGGCCCTGTTCGCCGACCCCAGCTACCTGGCTTCGTTCAAGACCACAGCCGTTTTCTCGGTGCTGGTGGCCGTGTTCGGGCTGGCCATTTCGCTGCTGCTGGCGGTGATGGCCGACCGCGTGGTCAAGGGCGCGCTGGCCTACAAGACGCTGCTGATCTGGCCCTACGCCGTGGCGCCGGCAGTGGCCGGCGTGTTGTGGCTGTTCATGTTCGCGCCCAGCATCGGCGTGGTGTCGTACGCGCTGCGCGCCGGCGGCTTCGAATGGAACCATTTGCTGAATGGCAACCACGCCATGGCCTTGATAGTCATGGCCGCCGTGTGGAAGCAGATTTCCTACAACTTCCTGTTCTTTCTGGCCGGCCTGCAGTCCATTCCGAAAAGCCTGCTGGAAGCCGCCGCCATCGACGGCGCCAAGCCCTGGCGGCGCTTCTGGACCATCGTCTTCCCGCTGCTGTCACCGACGACGTTTTTCCTGTTGGTGATCAACATGGTCTACGCCTTCTTCGACACCTTCGGCATCATCGACGCGGCCACTGAAGGCGGCCCGGGCAAAGACACGTCGGTGCTGGTCTACAAGGTTTACTACGACGGCTTCAAGGCACTGGACCTGGGCGGCTCGGCCGCGCAAAGCGTGGTGCTGATGGTCATCGTGGTGGCATTGACGGTGATGCAGTTCCGCTTCGTCGAGAAGAAAGTGAACTACTGATGGTTGAGAACCGACGCTGGTTGAACCTGCTGTCGCATGCCGTGCTGATCGTCGGCGTGCTGTGCGTGGCGCTGCCGGTCTACATCACCTTCATCGCGTCCACGCACACCGCGCAGGCCATCGTGCAGGTGCCCATGCCGCTGCTGCCGGGGGCTGAGTTCTGGAACAACTATGTGGCGGTGCTGACCGGCACCGGCCACGGCCCCGGCTCCAGCGCACCGGTGGCCAAGATGATGTGGGTCAGCCTGGTTTCGGCCCTGGTCATCAGCCTGGGCAAGATCGCCATCAGCCTGCTGTCGGCCTTCGCCATCGTCTACTTCCGCTTCCGCTTCCGCATGTTCTTCTTCTGGGCCATTTTCGTGACCCTGATGCTGCCGGTGGAAGTGCGCATCTTCCCCACCTACAAGGTCGTGGCCGACTTGCACATGCTGAACAGCTATGCCGGCCTGACGATTCCGCTGATCGCCTCGGCCACCGCCACTTTTCTGTTCCGCCAGTTCTTCATGACGGTGCCCGACGAATTGGTGGAAGCCGCACGCGTGGACGGCGCCGGGCCGATGCGTTTCTTCAAGGACGTGCTGGTGCCGCTGTCCAGCACCAGCATCGCGGCGCTGTTCGTCATCCAGTTCATCTACGGCTGGAACCAGTATTTGTGGCCGCTGCTGGTGACCACAAACGAGAACATGTACCCGGTGGTCATCGGCATCAAACGGATGATTTCCGGTGGTGACGCGGCCCAGCAATGGAACTTGGTGATGGCCACCGCGATGCTGGCCATGCTGCCGCCCGCGCTGGTCGTCATGCTGATGCAAAAGTGGTTCGTCAAGGGCCTGGTGGATACCGAGAAATGAAGAAGAACATGCACAGGCAGTCAAGGGCGCAGACATGGGCGCGATAGCACTTCGCAACGTCGAAAAAACCTATGGCTTCGGCCCGAAGTCCGTCAAGGTCATCCACGGCGTGAACGCCGAAATCGCCGACGGCGAATTCATCGTCATCGTCGGCCCCAGCGGCTGCGGCAAGAGCACCTTGCTGCGCATGGTGGCGGGGCTGGAAGTCATCACCGGCGGTGAAATCGACATCGGCGGCCGCGTGGTGAACCAGCTGGAACCGGCCGAACGCGACATCGCGATGGTCTTCCAGAACTACGCGCTTTACCCGCACATGAGCGTCTACGACAACATGGCCTATGGCCTGAAGATCGCCAAGTTGCCAGTGGCCGAAATTGAGGCGCGGGTGCAGAAGGCCGCGAAGATTCTGGAACTGGGCGCGCTGCTGCAACGCAAGCCGCGCGAACTGTCGG
>JAYVBO010000060.1:0-10425 GCA_043750435.1 Betaproteobacteria bacterium
GGCGCTTCGCGGCACATGTACTCGATGGCGTCCTGGTCGCCCAGCCAGTCCGAGCCTTTGACGGTGTCGTAGAAGTGGTAATGCCAGTTGTCTTCGGCCATATTGCCCAGCGAAGCACCGATGCCGCCTTGCGCGGCCACCGTATGTGAACGCGTGGGAAAGACCTTGGACAGCACCGCCACGTTCAAACCGGCCAAGGCCAGTTGCAGCGATGCGCGCATGCCGGAACCACCGGCGCCGACGATGACAACGTCGAACTTGCGGCGGGAAAGCGAGGAAGTCAGCGCCATGATTTTCTACAGTCTCCAGAGCACTTGGATGGCCCAGCCCATGCAGCCGATGAGCCAGACGATGGTGAACACCTGCATCACCAGGCGCAGTGCTGCCGCCTTGACGTAGTCCATCCAGACGTCGCGCATGCCGACCCAGGCGTGCCAGCCCAGGCACAGCAGGATCACGAAGGTGAAGACCTTCATCCACTGCGCCGAAAAGATGCCGGCCCAGGCGTCGTAGCCCATAGGCCCCTTGGCGAACAGCACCTGCGCCAGCAGCAGCACGGTGTAGAGCGCCATCAAGGTGGCGGTGACGCGCTGGCTGAGCCAGTCGCGCATGCCGTAATGCGCGCCGACTACGACGCGCCTGGAACCGAATTCAACGGGCATGGTTTTGTTGCCTCAACTCAATACAGGCCGAACAGCTTGGCGCCCAGCGCCAGCGTCAGCAGCACGCTGAGCACCAGCGTGACGACGGCCGACTGGCGGCCGAATTCCTTGGTGACGCTGTGCGTGGCGTCCATCCACAGGTGGCGCACACCGGCAATGAAGTGGTGCAGATAGGCCCAGATCAGACCCAGCACCACGACCTTGACCAGCAGGCCCGGCACAAAGCCGATGCCGGCTTCGAAGGCGCTGGTGAAGCGTTCGAAAGTGATTTCCGACGTCAAGCTGACATCGAAGAACCAGATGATCAGCGGCAGCAGCACAAACATCATGGCGCCGCTGGCGCGGTGCAGGATGGACACCAAGCCGGCCAGGGGTAGTCGGTACTGCAAGGCGTCCACCAGGCGCATGGTGCCGGGTCTTTGCTTCGCGCTCTTGTTCGCTATCTCAGGCATGTTGTTGCTCTCGAAATCACGTGAAACCAAATGAGTTTATTGCAATGCAGCAGCGCCAGGCTTACAGCCGGCAGCGCCGCAGCGAAAAGGGCGAAGGTAGATCGAAATGGCAAGGGCTGGCGCTGGAAAATGAGGGGCCAACCACGGTCAGATCAACTCGTTGCGGTAGTGGTGGGCGGTGGTCTGGTACAGGCCGCGCCGCAATTCCACAGGCCGGTCGCCATAGGTATACGACAGGCGCTCGACCGACAGCAGCGGCGCGCCCAAAGGCAGAGCCAGCAATGCGGCTTCTTCCGCCGCGGCCGACACGGCGCGAATTTTTTCCTCGGCGCGGATCATGTGCACCGCGAACTCGGCCTCGAACAAGCGGTACATCGGGCCACGCCAGGCTTGCAGGCGCTCCACCGTCAAACCCTTGAACGCCGTGCCGGGCAGCCAGATGTCGTCCAGCACCACAGGCGTTTCACCATTCAGCAGCAGGCGGCGCACCTGCACCGCCGACTCACCCGCCTTCAAACCCAGCAAGCGCGCCACTTCAACAGGGGCCCGCATGCGCCGGCATTCCAGCAATTTGCGTTGCAGCGCCGGCGGCGTGCCATCGTCAGGCGTCAGGCGCAAGAAGCGGTACTGGGTGGACTGCTCGGCATGGGTGGCCACGAAGGTGCCTTTGCCCTGGCGCCGCACCAGCATGTTTTCAGCCGCCATTTCGTCGATGGCCTTGCGCACCGTGCCTTGGCTGACGCGAAAGCGCGCGGCCAACTCCAGCTCACTGGGGATGGATTGCCCCGGCAACCAGGCGCCGTCCTGCAGGCTCTGCACCAGCAGGGCCTTGATCTGCTGGTACAGCGGACTGAAGGCAGGGCCGGCCGGCAGCTGAGCGGGCTGCTCAGGCGTGGCGGTCGATTCGGCGCGGGACGGCATTCCGGCATTGTCTTACATAAGACATAAGAGTCCAGTCAGGGTGGGCTGTCTAGAATCGCGGGCTGCACGCTGCTGGCCTGCCAGCCCGTCCTGATTCCGTCCCTTGCCCATACGCCCTTCCGTCCTTTCCCACCCAGGAGATACACATGTCGACCAAGAAACCCGTTCGTGTGGCCGTTACCGGCGCTGCCGGCCAAATCGGTTACGCCCTGCTGTTCCGCATCGCCAGCGGCGAAATGCTGGGCAAGGACCAGCCGGTCATCCTGCAGTTGCTGGAAGTGCCCGTCGAAGGTCCGCAGAAGGCCTTGAAGGGCGTGATGATGGAAATCGACGACTGTGCCTTCCCGCTGCTCGCCGGCATGGAAGCCCATAGCGACCCGATGACAGCCTTCAAGGACGCCGACTACGCGCTGCTGGTGGGCTCACGCCCGCGCGGCCCGGGCATGGAACGCGCCGAGCTGCTGGCCATCAACGGCGCCATCTTCACTGCGCAAGGCATGGCACTCGACGCCGTGGCCAGCCGCAACGTCAAGGTGCTGGTGGTCGGCAACCCGGCCAATACCAACGCCTACATCGCGATGAAGAGCGCGCCCAGCCTGCCGCGCGAAAACTTCACCGCCATGCTGCGCCTGGACCACAACCGCGCCGCCAGCCAGATCGCTGCCAAGACCGGCAAGCCGGTGGCCGCCATCAAGAAGCTGGCCGTCTGGGGCAACCACAGCCCGACCATGTACGCCGACTACCGCTTCGCCACCATCGATGGCGCCAGCGTGAAGGACATGATCAACGACCAGGTCTGGAACAAAGACACCTTCCTGCCTACCGTGGGCAAGCGCGGCGCGGCCATCATCGAAGCGCGCGGCCTGTCGTCGGCTGCCAGCGCGGCCAACGCGGCCATCGACCACATGCGCGACTGGGCCCTGGGCACCGGCGGCGAATGGGTCACGATGGGCGTGCCCAGCAACGGCGAATACGGCATTCCGAAGGACGTGATGTTCGGCTTCCCGGTAACCACCGAAGGCGGCAAGTACCGAATAGTCGAAGGCCTGCCCATCGACGCCTTCAGCCAGGCCTGCATCGACCAGACGCTGGCTGAACTGACCGGCGAGCAAGACGGTGTGAAACACCTGCTGTGACCGCCCCCGCCGCCCCCCGCGACGCGCTGGTGGGCGCCGACGAGGCAGCCCCAGAGCTGCCGGTCTGCGACCACTACTGCGGCACCGAGCCGCGCATGGCCAAAGCCTTGGCGCTGCAGGCCGAACTGGGGGCGGTGTTCGACATCACGCTGGACTGTGAAGACGGCGCGCCCGTGGGCGCTGAAGCCGAGCATGCGGCGCTGTGCGCACGCATCGCGCTGTCGGCAGCCAACCGTTACGGCCGCGTCGGGGCCCGCGTGCACCCGGTGGACCACCCGGCCTTCGAGGCCGACTTGCAAACCCTCATCGGCCAGGCCGGCGGCCGGCTGGCCTACTTGATGGTGCCCAAACCGCGCGACGCCGACGATGTGCGCCACGCCGTGGCCCGCGTGCAGGCCGTGGCCGCCGCCAGCGGGCGCGGCGCGGCCCTGCCCGTGCATGTGCTGGTTGAAACCCACGGCGCCCTGCGCGACGTGTTCGCCATCGCCGCCGAGCCGCGCGTCGAATCCATCTCTTTCGGCCTGATGGATTTCGTTTCGGCCCACCGCGGCGCCATCCCGCAAAGTGCAATGGGCGTGCAGGGTCAGTTCGACCACCCGCTGGTACTTCGCGCCAAGCTGGAAATTGCTGCCGCCTGCCACGCCCACGGCAAGACGCCGTCGCACTGCGTGGTGACCGAATTCAAGGACACCGCCGCGCTCAGCGCTGCGGCCCTGCAGGCTCGCATGCGCCTGGGCTACACCCGCATGTGGAGCATCCACCCCGACCAGATCCGGCCCATCGTGGCGGCCTTCGCGCCCACCGCCGAAGAGTTGGACCAAGCCATCGCCATCGTCAGCGCCGCACAGGCCGCGCAGTGGGCGCCCATCCAGCACGGCGGCGTGCTGCACGACCGCGCCAGCTACCGCTACTTCTGGCAGGTGATAGCACGCGCCCAGCGCAGCGCCGTGGCCGGCGGGCCGGCCGTGCCCGCCGATTTGCAGGCGGCCTGGTTCGCTTGAACCCGCACGCGCCGGCCGGCGCTGCCAAACGCGGTACGCTGCGCCGCTTGACCGATCTGGCGCTTGCCGCCTTGCCATCCCCATGAAGAAAAGACTGCTCGTCCTGCTGGCCGGCCTGGCCCTGTTGCACCCAGCCTGGGCTCAGCAACTGAAGCTGCGCCTGCTGGAAACCACCGACGTCCACATGTATTTGATGGACTACGACTACTACCAGGACAAGCCCAGCGCCGAGTACGGCCTGGCGCGCACCGCCACGCTCATCAAAGCGGCGCGGTCCGAGGTCAAGAACAGCCTGCTCTTCGACAACGGCGACTTGCTGCAGGGCGGCCCGATGGGCGAATACGTGGCCCGCGTGAAGCCGCTGCAGCCGGGGCAGACGCACCCGGCCTTCAAGGTGATGAACGCCCTGGGCTACGACGCAGCCAACATCGGCAACCACGAATTCAATTACGGCCTGCCCTTCCTGAAGCAATCGCTGACGGGCGCGGCATTCCCCTACCTCAACGCCAATCTGTACCTGGAAGACGGCGACGGCAACCCGGCCAATGACAAGAACGCCTACACGCCCTACGTCATCCTGGACCGCAGCTTCACCGATGAAAGCGGCGCCACGCAGAAGCTGAAAGTGGGCGTGATCGGACTCGTGCCGCCACAGGTGATGGTCTGGGACCGGGACCGCCTGACAGGCAAGATTGCGGCCCACGACATCGTGCAGACAGCCCAGCATTTCCTGCCCGAGATGAAGGCCCGCGGCGCCGATGTCATCGTGGTCATCGCGCACTCGGGCTTCGAGTTCGGCGAGTCGGTTTTCTTCGCTGAAAACGCCGTCGCCAAGCTGGCCGAACAGGCCGGCGTCAGCGCCATCCTTTTCGGCCATTCGCACGGCGAATTCCCGGGCCGCTACTTCGCCAGCCACAGCAAGGCCAACCTCGAGCAAGGCACCATCAACGGCGTGGCCGCCGTGATGCCCGGCTTCTGGGGCAGCCACCTCGGCGTGGTCGATCTGGTGCTGGAAAAGACCGCCGGCGCGTGGCAGGTCAGCAGCGGCAAAGGCGCGCTGCGCCCGATCTGGGACCGCGCCGCGCGCAAGCCGCTGGTCGAAGCCGACCCCAAAGTGGCCGCACTGGTGGCCGAAGAACATGCCGGTACGCTGGCCTTCATGCGGGCGCCGTTGGGCGAGTCCAAGGCACCCATCCACACCTACTTCTCGCTGGTCGGCGACGACCCGTCGGTGCAACTGATCGCGCAGTCGCAACTGGCCTACGCGCAGCGCGCGCTGGCCAAAACGCCTTACGCCAAGTTGCCTTTGCTGTCGGCCGCTTCGCCCTTCAAGACCGGCCCACGCGGCGGCGGCTATGTCGACATCCCGGCCGGCCCGCTGAGCCTGCGCAACGCGGCCGAGATTTACGTCTACCCCAACGCACTGCAGGCTGTGCAGGTCACGGGTGCGCAGGTCCGCGAATGGTTGGAGATGTCGGCTCTGGTCTACAACCGCATCGACCCCCAGGGCCCGCCCGAGCAGAACCTGATCAACACCTCGGTGCCGGGCTACATGCTGGACACCTTGGACGGCGTGACCTACCGCATCGACGTGACGCAGCCGGCGCGCTACCAGCGGAGCGGCAAGCTGGCCAACCCCGACGCGCACCGTGTCCTGGACCTGCGCTACCAGGGTCAGCCCATCGATGACAAGGCGCAGTTCGTGGTGGTGACCAACAGCCACCGCGCCAGCGGCGGCGATGCCTTCACGGGCCTGGACGGCAACAACATCGTGCTGCGCGCCCCGGACGAAAACCGCGAGGCGCTGGTGCAGTTCATCAAGGCTGCGAAGGTGGTGAACCCCGCAGCCGACGACAACTGGCGCATCCAGCCTGTGCCCGGCGTGAAGCTGCGCTTCATATCGGGCAGCGGCGGCATCGCCCACCTGGCGGGCCAGTCGCGCGTCCAACTCGTCAAGGACAACGGCGACGGCAGCGCGCTGTACGAACTGGCGCCGTGACCTTCAGCAGGCAAAGCCGGCAGGCCGACAGACCGCAGCGCGGCTTCGTACTCATCACCGCCCTGCTGCTGGGCGCGCTGCTGCTGCTGGCAGCGTTGGCGCTGGGCGGCGCCTTCGCCTGGTACAGCCGCGACCTGCCGCCGCTGGACAAGGCCACCGACTACCGGCCGCTGCAGCACCTGCAAATCCTGACCGCCGACGGCGTGGAGATTGCGCAGTTCGGCACCGAAAGACGGCTCTTCGTGCCCATCACCAAGATGCCCAAGCGCATCGGCGCGGCTGTGCTGGCGGTGGAAGACGACACCTTCTACAGCCACGCCGGTTTCAGCTGGCGCGGCATGGCGCGCGCGGTGTTCACCAAGCTGACCGGCGGCCGCACCGAAGGGGCTTCAACCATCACCCAGCAGGTGGCGCGCACCTTCTTCCTCAGCACCCGGCGCACAGCCGAACGCAAGATCAAGGAAGCCCTGCTGTCGCGGCAGCTGGAGCACACGCTCAGCAAGGACCAGATCCTGGAGCTCTACCTGAACCAGGTTTACCTGGGCCAGCGGGCCTACGGCGTGGGCGCTGCCGCGCAAATCTACTTTGGCAAGACTCTGGACCAACTCAGCGTGGCCGAGATCGCCATGATCGCCGGCCTGCCGCAAAACCCCAGCCACGCCAACCCGGTGGCCAGCCCCGAACGCGCCGCCAAGCGCCAGCGCTGGGTGCTGCAGCGCATGTTGAAAACGGGGCTGATCACCCAGGCCGAACACGACGCGGCGCTGACCGAGAAGTTGGTGGTGCGCAAGCCCAGTTTCGTGGATGTACACGCCGAACACGTGGCCGAAATGGCGCGGCTGGCGGTGGTGGAACGCCTGGGCGACAAGGCCTACACCGAGGGCGTGCGGGTGGTGACCTCGCTGCGTGCCGACGACCAGCGCGCGGCCTACGCGGCGCTGCGCAAGGCCGTCATCGCACATGAACGCAAGCAGCGCTGGCGCGGCCCCGAAGACCATGAAAACCTGCCCGACAACGCGGCCGAAGCCGAACGCGCGGCGGCCCTGGCGCTGAAAGACGCGCAAGACGACGAAGAGCTGCGTGTGGCCATGGTGCTGACTGCCACGCCGCGTGAAGTCACCGCGCAACTGGCCAGCGGCGAAGTGGTGACCGTGCGTGGCGACAACCTGCGCTGGGTGCTGGCCGCGCTGGCCGCAGCGGCACCGAAAGACCTGGCGATACGCCGGGGTTCCGTGGTGCGGCTGATGCAGGTGCCGGCGCCGCGCGGCAAGGGCCAGGATTGGGTGTTGACGCAGTGGCCCGAGGCCCAGGCCGCCTTCGTGGCACTGGACCCCGACACCGGCCGCGTGCGCGCCCTGGTTGGCGGTTTCGACTTCAGCCGGGGTCAGTTCAATCATGTGACGAATGGCGCGCGCCAGCCTGGCTCCAGCTTCAAGCCGTTTCTGTACTCGGCGGCTTTCGAGCACGGCGTGATGCCCGAGACCCTGGTCAACGACGCCCCGCTGACCAACGCCGACGGCACGCCGCCGAGCTGGGACCCGCAGAACAGCGACGGCCAGTTCGCTGGCGAGATCAGCGTGCGCGAAGGCCTGGTGCGCAGCAAGAACCTGGTCAGCATCCGCTTGCTGCAGTTCATCGGCCTGGGCCCGGCGCGGGCTTGGATGGCGCGCTTCGGCTTCGACATGGCCAAGCAGCCCGACAACCTGACCTTGGCGCTGGGCACCGGCAGCGTCACGCCGCTGCAACTGGCCAGCGGCTACGCGGTGTTTGCCAATGGTGGCCACCGCATCACGCCGGTGCTGATCGAACGCATCACCGACGCGCAAGGCAAGGTGCTGTACGAAGCCCCGCCACCGCCCGCGCTCAGTGAAGACAACCGCGCGGTGCCGGCGCGCAATGTCTTCCTGGTCAATTCACTGCTGGCCGACGTGACCCGGCGCGGCACCGCGGCGCGTGCGCAAGCCACGCTGCAGCGGCCCGATCTGTACGGCAAGACCGGCACCACCAACGACGCCGTCGACGCCTGGTTTGGCGGCTTCGCACCCGGCGCGGTGGCGGTGGCCTGGATGGGCTACGACGAGCCGCAAAGCCTGGGCGAAGGTGAATCGGGCGGCGGGCTGGCGCTGCCGATCTGGATAGAAGCCATGGCCCGCATGCTGCGCGGCGTGGCCATACGCCCGCTGGCCGACTACCTGCCCGCTGAAGGCCTGGTGATGGTGGGCGGCGACTGGCGCTACACCGAATGGGCCGAGGGCGGCTTCGTGCAGCGCGTGGGCAGCCCCACCGAGCCGCCGCCGACAGCGGCGCCAGCGCCCCGCTGAACCGGCCGGCGCGGCCGAATTCAGGCCGACTTGGTGTCGAACATCAACAGTTCGACCCCGGCCTGCGCGAAGTTCGCCAGATCAGCGGCGGCGGCCACGCCCTGCGGTGAGGCCAGCGCGGTCTGGATGGCGGCCAGGCTGTCGAACTGCAGCAGGGCCACCAGGTACAGCCCCGATTCACCGCCGCCCGAGGTGACCGGGCCGTTGCTGACGCGGTAGCTGCGCAGGCCCGGAATGGTCTTGGCCAGCGGCACGTGCTTGCCAAAGTAGTAGTCGTTGAAGGCCGCCACGTCGGCAGGCTTCTTGTACAGGGCGATGACTTGGGCCATGGATGACGCTCCGTTCAGCAGCCGAGATTCGGCTGCCCCATGGTCAGATCAGACCGCCACTTGCGCATCCGGCGCAACCCTCGGCTGCAAGCCTGCGCCCGCAGCGATCAGGGCAAGTCAGGCGCTATCGCCTCGCCGTAGTCCACCAGCGCTTCCAGCAGGTTCTGCGCGCGCTCGTCGTCGCGTTCCAGCGCGGCTTCGGCCAGGGTGTCGATGCGTTCGAAGTAGGTGGCCAGCGTCATCGCGCCGCCCGCACCCTGGTGCAGCCGATCGGCGCGGTGCTGCAACCAGCGGGCCTGCTCTTCGTCGGTCAAGGTGTCGGCGAAATTGCGCGCGCGGTAGCGAAAGAACAGCTCGTCCAACCTGTCGTCGTTGAAGGCCGGCCGCTTGCTGGCCAACTGGTCGCCGCGCAGTTCACGCAGGCGCTGCAGTGTTCGTCTGTCGTCGTTGTTGATGAAACCACCGTACAAGTCTTCGTCGACATCGGACGTGGGGTAGTCGGGCCGCGCGTAGACCTGGGCCCACAGCGGGTCGAGCGTGTTCATGCGGCCGATGGCAGCGGCGCGTTCGGCGTGTTGCAGGGCCTGCGCCACGTCCAGATTCCAGCGCGCCACCACCGGTTCGACGATGCGCAAGTTGCCCACCACGATGGGTGATTTGTTGACGTGGATGGTCTTGATCGGCAGGCGCAATTCGCCTTCGGGCAGTTCGCTCTGCCGCGTGTACAGGCGGCGCTTGACGGTCTCGGCGTCCAGGCCCAACAGCTCGCGCGGGTCGCGCGACAGGTCCCACACGATGAGCTCGTTCTTGTTCGTCGGGTGCGGCGCCAGCGGCCACACGATGGCCAGATTGCCGCGCTCCACCGGGTAGCGCGTAGACAAGTGGACAAAGGGTTTGTTCACCCCGATCTCGGCCCACACCGCGTCTTTCTTGTGCAGGCGCAGACAGAAGTCCCACAGCTTGGGGTTCTGATTCCGGATCAAGCGCGCGAGCGCCAGCGTGGCGCGCACGTCAGACAGCGCGTCGTGCGCCGCGTCGTGGACGATGCCGTTGGCCTGCGTCAGGTGTTCCAGCTTGAAGGACGGCCGGCCGGCCATCTCGCCTTCGGTGTAGCGGGGCCAGGTGATGCCGTCGGGCCGCAGCGCCCAGCAGGTGCGCACCACGTCCATCAGGTCCCAGCGGCCGCAGCCGTTTTGCCATTCGCGGGCATAGGGGTCGATGAGGTTGCGCCAGAACAGAAAGCGCGTCACCTCGTCGTCGAAGCGGATGCTGTTGTAGCCCACGCCGATGGTGCCGTCGCGCGCCAGTTCGCGTTCAATGACGGCGGCGAATTCGCGTTCGCTGACACCCTGTTGCAAAGCCTGCTGTGGCAGGATGCCGGTCAACAGCACCGCTTCGGGGTCGGGCAGGCTGTCGGGGCTGGGTTTGCAGAACAGCATCACCGGCTCGCCGATCTCGTTCAATTCGGCGTCGGTGCGCACACCTGCGAATTGCGACGGGCGGTCCCGGCGCGGCTCGCGGCCGAAGGTCTCGTAGTCGTGCCAGAAAAAGGTGCATGCAGCCATGACGGTCACGATAGCGCAAGCGCCAGCCACCGAGGTCTA
>JAYVBO010000061.1:0-4508 GCA_043750435.1 Betaproteobacteria bacterium
ACATCGGCATTGGTCACCGAGCCGAACAGTCGACCGTCAACGCCGGCCTTCTGTGCGATGCGCACGGTCTTGCCGCTGAGCTGTTCGCCCAAGGCTTGAGCGATGGCGAACTTGGCTTGGGCGGCCTTTTCCAATTCGGCGCGGCGGCCTTCGAATTCCTTGATCGCGGCTTCAGTGGCGCGGCGCGCTAGCTTTTGCGGTATCAGGAAATTGCGGGCATAGCCTTGCTTGACGTTGACGACGTCACCCAGGCCACCGAGCTTGCCGACCTTGTCGAGAAGAATGATTTGCATGGTGTCTTCCTCAGACCTTGTGCTGGTCAGAGTACGGCAGCAGCGCGAGGAAGCGGGCACGCTTGATCGCGGTGGTCAGCTGACGCTGGTAGTAGGCGCGCGTGCCGGTCAGGCGAGCGGGCGTGATCTTGCCGTTCTCGCCGACGAAATCGCGCAAAACGTCGATTTCCTTGTAGTCGATTTCTTCGACCTTGGCGACCGTGAAACGGCAGAAACGCTTGCGACGGAACAGCAGCGCTTGGTTGTTGCGCTTGGGACGCTTGTCCTTGGAGAAGCGACCTTTACCACGTGGTGGGGGCATGTGAAACTCCTAACGAAATCGGGTGTATCCGGATGCGGATGGTCCTGCGGTCAGCCGTCATGCAGACAGCGGCTCGACCGAGGTGATATGGAACAGCAAACCGCGCTTGTTGCGTGAACTGGTCAGGAAGCCGCCATAGGAGCTGGCCGTGCCCAGGTCCAGAGCCAACAGCACCTTGGTGATCGCCCCGATCGCCAGCGCCTTGATCTCCATCGAGACCTTGCGCGGCTGGCCGTCTTCGCTGACCTCGGACTCGTGCTGCAAGCTCAAGTCCAGGGCCGGCAGTCCGGCGGGGGTGTATCTTAGGGCTGCTCGCTCTACCAGCGTGGCCGACAAGACCAACCTGTTGATGCCAGGTGGTGATGGCGGTACGCCGGCCGCTGCAGGCGTCAGGCCGTGGCCTCCTGGCGTTCCTTGCGGGCCTCTTCGCGCTCAACCGCCTTCATCATGATCGAAGGATTGGTCTCGGCCTTGTCCTTCTTCACGGTCAGGTGGCGCAGCACCGCATCATTGAAACGGAAGCCGGTTTCGATCTCGGTCAGCGTTTCGATGGTGCACTCGATGTTCATGCACAGGTAGTGGGCCTTGGCGAGCTTCTGGATCATGTAGGCCAGCTGACGCCGACCCCAGTCTTCCAGGCGGTGCATCTTGCCGCCGCCGGTGGCCACGAGGGCCTTGTAGCGTTCCAGCATGGCCGGGACCTGTTCGCTTTGATCCGGATGGATCAGCAGAACGATTTCATAGTGACGCATGAATACTCCTTGTGGATTCCGGGCTTGCGTCGTGCTGGATACCAGCCGATTTGGGCGCCGTGGAGGGAAGCTGCCCCGATGCGTCAACATGACGGGTACAGCAAGGAAAGCCCACGAGTATAGCAGGGCAAGTCAAGCCTGCTCTTCGCCTTGCGTGCCAGCGCGCCGTCTTCAGTGTTCGCCGCGCACCGGAAAGCGCATGCGGTCGATCAGCAGGCCTTGCTCTGCACTGGGGCCTTTGGATGCCAGGCTGACGAGCACCATCACCGCCACGCCGATGGGCACGCCGAACACGCCGGCGGCAATGGCATCGACACCCAACCACTGGCAGTCGGCCAGCGGCCGCATCACGCCCAACAGCCGGCGCAACAGTGGCAGGTTGGTGGCCATGTACCAGGCGCAAACCGCCAGGCCGGTCAGCATGCCAGCCACCGCGCCGGCGCGGCTGGCGCGTCGCCAGAAAATGCCCAGCACCAGCGCCGGGAAAAAGGCCGCCGCTGCCAGTGAAAACGCGACCGAGACGAACTGCAGGATGTCGGTGATCTTCAGGGCGGCAATCAAGGCGGCCAGCAGCGCGATGGCCATCACCAGCACCTTGGACGCGATGACCCGGCTGGCCGCCGATGCGTTGGGGTGGATGTCGCGGAAATAGATGTCGTGAGACAGCGCGTTGGCGATGGTCAGCAGCAAACCGTCGGCCGTGGACAGCGCGGCGGCCAACCCGCCCGCCGCGACCAGGCAGGTCACCCAGTAGGGCAGGCCACCGATCTCGGGTGCAGCCAGCACGATGACGTCGCCGCCCAACAGCAATTCGCCCAGCTGCAAGATGCCGTCGCCGTTGACATCGTTCACCGACACCAGATTGGAGTCCAGCCGAGACCAGCGGCTGACCCACTGCGGCAGGTGGTCGATAGGGGTGCCCACCAGGTGTTGCAGCACCTCGAACTTCACCAATACGGCGAGCGCCGGCGCGGCCATGTACAGCAGCGTGATGAAGAGCAGCGACCAGCCGACGGAGCGCCGCGCCTGCGGCGCCGAGGTCGTTGTGTAGTAGCGCGTCAGCACATGCGGCATGGCGGCCGTGCCCATCATCAGGCACAGCATCAAGGCGATGAAATTGATGCGCGCGGCGTCATAGCGCTGCTGAGCCGCCGCGTCACCGGCCGGGTCACCGGTGGCAAAAGGCAAGGTCTGCGGCGCAATACCGGCCAGTGGCTGGGCCCGCGCGATGGCGCTGTCGCGCTCACGCTGATAAGCCACCGTCGCTTGGGCTTCGGTGCGGGGGCGTTGCGCGACTTCGCGCTCAGCGCGTTGGACGCGGGCCAACGGCGCATTCTCGTTGCGCAATTCGGCCACCCGCTGCAGGCGTTGGGCGTCGTCAGCCACCATGGCGCTGCGCACATCCAGCAATTTGCTGTCGGCAATGGCGGCGCGTTCGCGCAGCTTCAAGATCACGTCGCGCTCAGCCGGATCGACCTTCAGTTCACCTTCACGCTGGGCAATCTGGGCCAGTTGCGAGCCATAGGAAACCAGCGGCATCAGATTGCCCGTCTGCTTGACCGACAGCCAGACCAGCGGCACCAGGTAGGCCACGATCAGGACCAGGTACTGCGCCACCTGCGTCCACGTCACCGCGCGCATGCCACCCAAGAAAGAACACACCAGCACGCCGCCGAGGCCGACGAAGATGCCCAGTTCGAAACCAAAGCCCGTGAGGTGCGAAGTGATCAGGCCCACGCCGTAGATCTGCACCACCACATAGACGAAGGACACTGCCACGACGGCGCCAGCACCGATCAGCCGGGGCAGGCGCCCCCCGTAGCGGGCCTGCAGGAAGTCGGGCACCGTGTACTGGCCGAAGCGTCGCAAATAAGGCGCCAGCAGCAGCGCCAACAGGCAGTAGCCGCCCGTCCAGCCCAGGATGTAGGCCAGACCCGCAAAGCCCTGCAGATAGAGCACGCCGGCTGTGCCGATGAAGGAAGCCGCCGACATCCAGTCGGCCGCTGTCGCCAGCCCATTGAAGACGGCCGGCACGCGCCGCCCGGCGACGAAATAGTCGACCTCATTCGAAGTGCGGCACAAGAAGCCGATGAAGGCGTAGGCCGCCACGGTGACGACCAGGAAAGAGGCGCCTATCCAACCACGTTGCAAACCCATGCGCTCGGCCAGGGCCATCAGCGCGATCAGGGCCCCGAAGGCCAGCAAGAAAAGCCCGTAGCGCCAGGTCAGTTGGCGCCCCAGGCTGGGCGTGGCCACTGCGCGACCGCCAGCCGATGAAGGCAATTTGGGCCGCGTCACGCGGGGCCAGGATCCGCCGGCGCGGCTGCGGCATCCTCGTCGTCCATGCACCGCGCTTCAAGGCGGTCCATCGCCACCACATAGACCACGATGATGAGCAGATAGACGAGCAGCCCGCCTTCGGCGGCCAACCAGTAACCCAACGGAAAGCCGAAGGCCTGCCAGGCGTTGAGGTCGCGCGCGAACCAGGGCACCAGCAAATTGGCGCCCAACCACACCACCAGCAATGCCGCGGTCAGCGCCTTGGTTCGGGCCCAGAACACGGACCTGGCGGGTGTTGTCATGGCGGCATTGTCGGTCACAGATTGCCGGGTCTGGCCCCGCAGGCGACCCTGCAAATGCGACTCGTTCCGGGTAATCCATCACTAGGGAAACCCGCGCGTTGCCGCCAGAACGGGCTGCAGCGACTGCGCTGTCAGGAATTGGTCAGCATGGATTCAAAGACTCCCCGTACGACGCGAATTGCGCGCCCGTATCCCCCACGAAGTACCCAGGAGAAATCAACTATGGCCAAGGCCGATGCCCGTCCGGGCGCCCACCTGACCGCTGCCGCGAGGCCGATGACGTCTGAGGAAAAGACCGTCATCTTCGCCTCGTCACTCGGCACCATTTTCGAGTGGTACGACTTCTATCTGTTCGGCGTGATGGCAAGCATCATTGCCGCCAACTTCTTCACTTCGCTGGACCCAGCAACGCGCGACATCTTTACCCTGCTGGCCTTCGCTGCAGGCTTCGCGGTGCGCCCCTTCGGCGCCATCGTCTTCGGCCGCCTGGGCGACTTGGTCGGTCGCAAGTACACCTTCCTGGTGACCATTCTGATCATGGGCTTGTCCACCTTCTTGGTGGCCTTTCTGCCTACCTACA
>JAYVBO010000062.1:0-1920 GCA_043750435.1 Betaproteobacteria bacterium
CCAGGCCCTGCACCGCGCCGGCACCCCGCGCAGCGAGATCGCGCTGCTCTACCGCAGCAACGCGCAAAGCCGGGTGCTGGAAAGCGCGCTGTTCAACGCCGGCGTGCCCTACCGCGTCTACGGCGGTTTGCGTTTCTTCGAACGCGCCGAGGTCAAGCACGCACTGGCCTATCTGCGCCTGCTCGAGAACCCCAACGACGACACCAGCTTCCTGCGCGTCGTCAACTTCCCGGTGCGCGGCATCGGCGCGCGCAGCATCGAACTGCTGCAAGACGCAGCCCGCACCAGCGGCCGCAGCCTGGCGCAGAGCGTGGGCGCCGTGCCCGGCAAGGCCGGCGCCAATATGCAGGCCTTCGTGGCCCTGGTGGACGGCATGCGCGCCGCCACCCAGGGCCTGACGCTGCGCCTGATCATCGAACAGGTGCTGGCCGACACCGGGCTGGAAAAGTTCTACGAGACGGACAAGGAAGGCCAAGACCGCATCGAGAACCTGCACGAACTGGTGAACGCGGCCGAAAGCTTCGTCACCCAGGAAGGCTTCGGCAAAGATGCCGTGGGCCTGCCGGTGGACGAGCACGGCCCCGGCAGCCTGGCCTCGGCCACGGCCGCCGCAGCCGCCTTCACCGCGCCGGTGACGCCCGACGCCGAAACCGGCGAAATCATGTCGCCACTGGCCGCTTTCCTGACACACGCGTCGCTGGAAGCCGGCGACAACCAGGCCAAGACCGGGCAGGACGCGATCCAGCTGATGACCGTGCATTCGGCGAAAGGTCTGGAGTTCGATGCGGTCTTCATCACCGGCATCGAAGAAGGCCTGTTCCCCCACGAGCAAAGCCTGAGCGACACCGACGGTGTGGAAGAAGAGCGCCGCCTGATGTACGTGGCCATCACGCGGGCCCGCAAGCGCCTGTACCTGAGCTTCAGCCAGACCCGCATGCTGCACGGCCAGACCCGCTACAACGTGAAGAGCCGTTTCTTCGACGAGATACCGGCCGACACGCTGAAATGGATCACGCCCAAGCAGCAGGCCTTCGGCTCGGGCTATGCGCGTGAATACCAGCAGGCCTGGCAGCGCGGCAGCGGGCTGAGCGGCATCGTGGGTGCCGGGCGTGTCGAATCGCCACATGCTCAACCGCCGGCGCCAGCCTTCGTGGCCGCAGCGGCCGGCCAGGCCGCGGGCCTGCGGGTGGGCCAAACCGTCTTCCACACCAAATTCGGTGAAGGCGTGATCAGCACCCTGGAAGGCCGCGGCGCCGACGCCCGCGCCCAGATCAGCTTCGGCCGCCACGGCAGCAAGTGGCTGGCGCTGGCCATCGCCAAGCTGACGCCGGTTGATTGAGGCGGCGTGCGTGTTGCCCCTAGCCGCTGTGTGGCCACAGCGCCCTTATCCTGCTGCCCTTTCCACGAAGTCGAGACCCAGCCCATGAAGCGTCGCACCCTGCTCACCGCTACCGCAGCAACAGCCGGTGGCGCCGTGTTTTCACCCTGGGTGCATGCCCAGGACAAATACCCCAGCAAGCTGATCACCTGGATCTGCCCTTATGCCGCTGGCGGCAACGCCGACAGCCGCAGCCGAGAGATTGCGCGCGTGATGCAGCAGGTGCTGGGCCAGACCGTCATCGTGGACAACAAGGCGGGCGGCGGCGGCAACATTGGCACCGACTACATCGCGCGGGCCAAGCCCGACGGCTACACCATCGGCATGGGCAACTTCGCCCCGCTGGCGGTGAACCACGCGCTGTTCAAGAAGATGAGCTTCGACCCCTTCAACGACCTGGTGCCCATCATGCTGATTGAGCGCGGGCCGCTGATCCTGATGGTCAAGTCCGACTCGCCCTACAAGACCGTGAAGGACGTGGTGGCGGCGGCCAAGGCCAAGCCGGGCAAGCTGAGCTACGCCTCGGGCGGCATCGGTGGCAC
>JAYVBO010000063.1:0-1919 GCA_043750435.1 Betaproteobacteria bacterium
CAAGGCCAACCACCTGCTGGCCGCCTTGCCTGACGCCGAATGGCTGCGCTGGGCACCTCAACTCGAAGCGGTGGAACTGCCGCTGGGCCGCGTGCTTTACGAATCGGGTGTGGCGCTGACCCACATTTACTTCCCCACCACGGCCATCGTGTCATTGCTGTATGTGATGGAAGACGGGGCCTCGGCAGAAATCGCCGTCGTCGGCCGCGAAGGCCTGGTCGGCGTGTCGCTCTTCATGGGCGGTGAATCCACACCCAGCCGCGCCGTGGTGCAAAGCGCTGGTTATGGTTTCCGCTTGCGCGCGGCGGCGCTGAAAGAAGAGTTCAGCAATTCCAGCCCGGTGCTGCACCTGATGCTGCGCTACACCCAGGCGCTGATCACGCAGATGGCGCAGACGGCGGTGTGCAACCGCCACCACACGCTGGACCAGCAACTGTGCCGCTGGCTGCTGCTGAGCCTGGACCGCCTCGACGGCGCCGAGCTGGTGATGACGCAAGAGCTGATCGCCAACATGCTGGGCGTGCGCCGCGAAGGCGTCACCGAGGCGGCACTGAAGCTGCAGCGGGCGGGGCTGATCAGCTACGCCCGGGGTCACATCACGGCATTGGACAGAGCCGGCCTGGAAGCCCGCAGCTGCGAGTGCTACACCGTGGTCAAGAAGGAATACGACCGGCTGCTGCCGGACCGCATGGCGGTCTGAAGGGACGGGCCGCCGCCCGGCCGCTGAAAGTCGCAAGGCTTAGAGTTGCCCCAGTCAAATGGGGATACCGCATGCGCAGCGCCAGCACCGTTCCAACATCCGCCGCGTCCGCGGCCAGCCCCGCGCCGGACACCTCGGGCTACGCCGAGAGCGTCAACCCGGCGGCCGAAGCCGCGCGCAGCGGCTTCTACGACCGAGCCAGCCAGCACAACCTGGCGCCACTGTGGCGCGTGCTGGGTGGCCTGGTGCCTGAGGTGCCCAAGCCGCGCGCCTTGCCGGCCATCTGGCGCTATGCCGACGTGCGGCCTTTCGTGATGGAGTCGTGCGCGCAGATCAGCACCGAAGAGGCCGAGCGCCGTGTGATGGTGCTGGAAAACCCTGGCCTGCCGGGGCAAAGCCGCATCACGCAAAGCCTGTTCGCCGGCTTGCAGATCATCCTGCCCGGCGAAATTGCACCGGCCCACCGCCACGTCGCTTCAGCGCTGCGTTTCATCATCGAAGGCCGCGACGCCTACACCGCCGTGGCGGGCGAAAAAACGATGATGCTGCCGGGCGACTTCGTCATCACGCCGTCGATGACCTGGCACGACCACGGGAACGTTGGTGACGGCCCCATGGTCTGGCTGGACGGACTGGACATGCACATCGTCAACTTCTTCAACGCCAGCTTCCGTGAGGGCTACCCCGGCCGCGTGCAGCCCGTGCACCGCCCCGAAGGCGCGGCCATGGCCGAGAGCGGCAGCAACCTGCTGCCCATCGACCAGCAATGGGGCAGCCTGACCTCGCCCATCTTCAACTACCCCTACCTGCGCACCCGGGAAGCGCTGGACCAGCTGAAACGATTTCGCGCCATCAACGCCTGGCACGGCCACAAGATGCGCTACGTCAACCCGGTCAATGGCGGCTGGGCCATGCCCACCCTGGCCACCTGCATGCAGTTGCTGCCGCAAGGCTTCAGCACGCGGCCCTACCGTTCCACCGACAGCACGGTGTTCACGGTGGTGGAAGGGCAGGGCAGCAGCCGCATTGCGTCGGCGACGGGTGAGCAGGTCTTCGACTGGGGCCCGCACGACATTTTCGTCGTGCCCAGCTGGGCAACGGTGACGCACAGCGCCAGCGCCGGTGTGGGCGCGGCAGGCGGCGACGCCGTACTGTTCAGCTATTCCGACCGCGCCGTGCAGGACAAGCTGGACCTGTTCCGGGAAGAGCAACTCTGAGG
>JAYVBO010000064.1:0-10400 GCA_043750435.1 Betaproteobacteria bacterium
TCGAAGCCGCTGACGTGGCCGCCCTGGGCACCGCGCAGATCCGAGCGCTGAGCCACGCCACGCTGCAGGAACTGTCGACGGCCGCAATGGCCGCCTTCATCACCGCCCAGATCGCCGCACTCAGCGTGCTGCAATTGGACGGCCTGGGCACCGTGCAGATCCAGGCCCTGAGCACCAGCGACCTGGCCGCCATGGGTACGACGCTGATCGCGGCGCTGTCCACCGGCCAACTGGACGCCATGGGCACCACCCAGCTGGCCAGCCTGACGACGCGCCAGGTGCAAGCCCTGCACGACGGCCAGCTGACCGAGATGAGCGCCAGCAAGCTGGCTGCGCTGGGCACCGCGCAATACGCCGCGCTGACCACCAGCCAGATCGCCATGCTGAGCACCACGCAGAACGCCGGCATGGAGACGGCCGACCTGGCCGCGCTGAGCACTGCGCAGATCCGCGCGCTGAACCTGGCCGAGCTGTCGGACGCCAACATCCAGGCGCTGACCACCGCACAAGCCGCCGCGCTGACCAGCCTGCAGCTGCAGAGCCTGAGCACCACCCAGATCGCCGCCCTGGAAACCGCCGACCTGGCGGCCCTGAGTGCGGGCCAACTGCGCCTGCTGGGCACCGACCAGCTGGCCGCCCTGGGCACCGCCCAGGTGGCCCACCTGACGACGGCCCAGATTGCCGGCCTGACCACCAGCCAGTTCGCCAGCCTGGGTGCCGACAGCCAAGGCGCCCTCAGCACCACCCAGTTCAGCGTGCTGACGACGGCGCAGATTGCCGCCCTGACCACCTCGCAAGGCGCGTTGATGGACACCGCCACCATCGCCAGCCTGAGCACGGCGCAGATCCGCGCCCTGAGCGCCGAGGTGTTGGCCGAGTTCGCCAGCGCCACCGTCGTGTCCCTGAGCACCGCACAGGTTCAGGCCTTCACCACCACGCAAATGGCCGCCATGAGCACCAGCGTGTTGTCGGTGATGGAAACCCGTGACCTGGCCGTGCTGAGCACCGCGCAACTGGCCCAACTGGGCACCACCCAGCTGGACAGCCTGGGCACGACCCAACTGGCCAACCTGGGCACGGCGCAGATCGCCAGCCTCAGCACCAACCAGCTCAGCGGCCTGACCGCAACCGACCTGGCGGCCCTGACGACCAGCCACTTCGCCGCGATGGGCACCAGCCAGATCGCCGCTATCACCGTCGACCAGGCGCATGGCCTGGAGACCGCCGACATGGCTGCGCTGACCTCGGTGCAGATCCGCGCCCTCAGCGCCAGCGTGTTGCAGGAATTGTCCACCGCCAGCATCGCGGCCTTCACGACCAGCCAGTTCGCGGCCTTCACCAGCAGCCAGATCGCCGCCTTCGGTGACATCAACCTGGCCGCCATCGAAACCCGTGACTTGGTGCAACTGGGCAGCAGCCAACTGCAAGGCCTGGGCGTCAGCGGCCTGGACGCGCTGAGCACCGCCCAGCTGGCCAGCCTGAGCACCGGCCAGGTGGCAGCACTGACCATCGACCAGGTCAGCAACCTGGCGGCCGGCAGCCTGAATGCGCTGACCACCACGCAGTTCGCGGCGCTGACCACCGGCCAGATCGCCAGCCTGAACGCCGACCAGATCGTGTCCCTGCGCACCGCCGAGCTGGCCGCCATGGGCAGTCAGCAGATCCGCGCGCTGACCGTGGACAACATCGCCAACCTGAGCGCGCTGCAAGTGCAGGCCCTGACGACCACGCAGGTGGCCGCACTGACGACACTGCAGATCCGTGCGATGGAGGTCACCGACCTGGCCGCGATGGGCACCACCCAGTTCACCGCGCTGACCACCGCACAGATCGCCAGCCTCACGGTGGACCAGGTGGCGGGCTTCGAGACAGCCGACCTGGCCGCCCTCGGCACCGCGCAGATCCGCGCCTTCACGGTGGACAGCATCGCCGCGCTCACCGGCGCCAACATCAGCGCCCTGACCACGGCCCAGGCGGCCGCGCTGACGACCAGCCAGATCACTGCCATCAGCCCGGACAACGTGGCCGTGATGGCCACGGCCGACCTGGCCGCGATGAGCAGCGCGCAGATCCGCGCCTTCAGCGCCGACCAGATGTCGGCGATGACCACCCAGCAGTTGTCGAACCTGACCACCGCTGAAGTGGCCGCGCTGAGCACCACGCAACTGGTGGCGATCGCGCCGGAGAACCTCTCGGCCTTTGGCACCGCGCAGTTCGCGGCCATGGGCACCCGCCAGATCGCCAACCTGACCGAAGCCCAGATCGGCAGCATGGAAACGGCCGACCTGGCTGCGCTGAGCACCGCCCAGATCGTGGCCCTGACGGCCGACCAGATCGTGGCCCTGAGCACGGCCGGCGTGGCCGCGCTGACCACCAGCCAGGTGCAGGCGCTGACGACCAGCCAGATCAGCGCCCTGGAGCCGCTGGACCTGGCCGCCATGGGCACCAGCCAGTACAGCGCGATGACCACCGCACAGATCGCCGCCATCAACGAAGGCCAGGCGCCGACGCTGGAAACGGCCGACATCGCGGTGCTGAGCACCAGCCAGATCATGGCCCTGACGCCGGCCACGCTGACCGCGCTGAGCGGCGCGCAGATCGCGGCCCTGACGACCAGCCAGCTGCAGGTCTTGAGCACCCAGCAGATCGTGGCCATCGACGCCGCTGACCTGGCCGGCCTGGGCACGACCCAGTTCGCCGTGCTGACCACCGGCCAGCTGGCCAAGCTGACTGACGAGCAGGTGGCCGCGCTGGGCACCGCCAACATCGACGCCCTGGGCACCACCCAGTTCAATGCGCTGCGCCCCAACAGCATCATCGCCATGACCACGGCCGTGATCGCGGGTCTGAACACGACCCAGATCGCAGCCATGACGTCGGCCCAGTTCAGCGCCATCGAACCCGGCGACCTGGCCGCCATGGGCACCACCCAGTACACCGCCTTCACCAGCACCCAGTTGGGTGCCATGACGGTGACCCAGGCCCGTGCGCTGGAAACCGCTGACCTGGCCGAGATGAGCAGCGCACAGATCGGTGCCATCAGCACCAACGCCTTCGGTTCGCTGTACAGCAGCAGCATCGTGGCCTTGACCACCACGCAGATTGCCGGCATCACCTCGTTGCAGATCCGCGCTATGAGCGCCGGTCAGGTGGCCGCGATGGAAACCGCCGACCTGAACAGCCTGAGCTCGGCCCAGGTGGCCGCCTTCGGCACCGTGCAAGTGGCTGCGCTGACCACCACGCAGTTGAGCAACCTGGGCACCACCGAACTGACTGCCCTGAGCACGGCGCAACTGCGCGCCATCACCGCCGCCGACCTGACCACGCTGACCACCAGCCAGTTCGCTGCGCTGACCACCGCCCAGATCGCCGGCCTCAGCGTCAACCAGATCGCCGCGATGGAGACCGCCGACCTGGCGGCCTGGGGTTCCAGCCAGATCGCTGCGGTGCAGACCGCTGCCCTGCAGGCCCTGGGCACCACCCAGATCGCCGCGCTGACCACGACGGAAGTGGCAGCCCTGACCAACGCCCAGGTGCGGGCCCTGACCACCTCGCAAGTGGCCGCCATCGAAACCACCGACCTGGCGGCGATGCAGGACACCCAGGTGGCCAGCTTCACCACCGCGCAGATCCAGGCCCTGGGCACGGCCCAGCTGGTGGCGATGAGCACCACGCAACTGGTGGCCCTGAGCACCTCGCAGCTGGGCGCTATCGCCGGCACCGCCCTGGCTGAACTGGGCACCACGGAATGGAGTTCGCTGACCACCGGGCAGATCGCCGGGCTGACCAGCGCGCAGATCGCGGCCATGGACACCGCCGACCTGACCGTCTTGAGCGGGGCGCAGATCGCGGCCTTCTCGACGGCCTCCATTGCCGCCCTGGGCACCACCCAGATCGGCGCCCTGACCACGACCCAGCTGGCGGCCATGCGCACCAGCCAGATCCGCGCCTTCGAGACCAGCGACCTGGCCGCGATGAGCACAACCGAGCTGAACGCGCTGAGCCTGGTTCAGTTGAACGCCCTGAGCACCGCGCAAGTGGCTGCCCTGACCACGACGCAGCTGAATGCGCTGAGCACGACGCTGGTGGCTGGCCTGGGCACAACCCAGCTGGCGGCCATCGCGGCGGCCGACCTGGCCACCTTCGGCACCACCCAATTCAGTGTGCTGTCGGCCAACCAGATGGCCGGCCTGACAACCAGCCAGATCGCCGGCATGGAAACCACCGACCTGGCGTCGCTGAGCGGTGTGCAGATCCGCGCCATCAGCACGGCCGGCATCGTGGCCCTGGGTTCGAGCCAGATCGTGGCCCTGACCACCGGTCAGGTCGCCGCGCTGGGCACCAGCCAGATCCGCGCCATCGAAACCGCCGACCTGGCGGCGATGGAAACCGTTGACCTGGCGGCCCTGTCGGCCAGCCAGCTGGTGGGCCTGACCAGCACCCAGATGGCGGCGCTGACCACCACCCAGCTGACCCACCTGACGGACATCCAGATCGCCGCCCTCAGCTCGTCACAGATCGCGGCCATCGCGCCGAACCACCTGGCCACGCTGTCCGACACCCAGTTCGCCCTGCTGACCACCAGCCAGATCGCCAACCTGACGACCGCCCAAGTGGCCGCCATCGAGACCACCGACCTGGTGGCCCTGACCGGCACCCAGATCAAAGCCTTCAGCACGGCCGCCATCGTGGCCATGGGCAGCGCCCAGCTGGTGGCCATGACCACCGGCCAGGTCGCCGCACTGAAGACCAGCCAGATCGCGGCCATCGAAACCGCCGACCTGGCGATGATGGAGACCACCGACCTGGCGGCCATGGGCACAGCGCAGATCGCGGCCTTCACCGCCCTGCAAGCGGCCGCACTGACCACCACGCAGCTGACCAACCTGGGCAACAACCTGCTGGCCGCCATCGGCACCGCGCAGATTGCCGCCCTCAGCACGGGCAGCCTCAACGCGCTGTCCAGCGCCCAGTTCGCCGTGCTCGCCGGCAGCCAGATCGGCGCGCTGACCACGACGCAGATCCAGGGCCTTGAAACCGCCGACATGGCCGCGCTGACCACCGGCCAGCTGCGCGCCATGACCGGCACGCAGATCAACGCCATCGGCAGTGCCGACCTGGCGGCGATGACCACCGCCCAAGTCATGTCCCTGACGACGACGCAGATCCGTGCGCTGAACATCGCCAGCCTGAGCGGCATGGAAACGGTGGACCTGGTGGCCCTGACCACCGGCCAGATCGTGGCCTTCACCAGTGACCAGCTGGCGGCCTTCAGCACCACCCAACTGGCCGCCATGGGCACCGGCCAGATCGCGGCCCTGAGCATCGGCCAGTTCAGCACCCTGTCAGCCACCAATCTGGCAGCCCTGGGCACCGCGCAGTTCGCGGCCATGACCACCACGCAGATCGCCAACCTGACGACGCCGCAAGTGGCCGGCCTGGAAACGGCGGACGTGGCGGCCCTGCGCACCAGCCAGATCCTGGCGCTGACGACCAGCAGCATTGCGGCGCTGACCAACGCCACCATCGCGGCGCTGACCACCACGCAGGTGGCGGTGCTGCGCACCAGCCAGATCGCGGCCATCGAGACCAGCGACCTGGCGGCGATGGGCACGAGCCAGATCGCCAGCCTGACGGCGGGCCAGGTGGCAGGCTTCAGCACGGACCAGATCCACGCCCTGACCAGCGCCGAATTCGTGGCCCTGAACAACCCGGCCCTGGCGGCCCTGAGCACCACGCAACTGGGCGTGCTGACGGGTGCCGAGCTGTCGAACCTGGGTTCCAGCCAGATCGCGGCGCTGACCACCAGCCAGCTGCACAGCCTGAGCTTGGGGCAGATCAGCACCCTGGACACCGCCGACATCGCGGCCCTGAGCTCGGCGCAGATCCGCGCCTTCGACGGCGAGCAGATCGCGGCCTTCGAGACCAGCCAGATCCACGCCCTGACGACCAGTTCGGTCGCGGCACTGACCACCGGCCAGGTGGTGAGCATCGAAACCATCGACCTGGTGTCCATGGGCACGACCAACCTGAGCGCCTTCACCGGTGCCCAGTTCGCCGCCCTGACGACGACGCAGATCGACTCGCTGTTGACCGCGCAACTGGCCGCGCTGAGCACCACCGAAGTCGCGGCGCTCACCGCCCAGCAACTGGCCACCTTCGACGCCACCGACCTGAACGCGCTGACCACGGTGCAGTTCCAGGCCCTGCGCACGACGCAGATCGTCAGCCTGAGCGCCGACCAGTTCGCCTCACTGAGCACCAACGACATCGTGGCCCTGACCACAGCCCAGGCGCATGCCCTGACGGTGGAGCAGATCACCGCGATGACCACCCTGCAGGTGATGGCCCTGGAAACCGTCGACATCGCGGCCATGACCATGACCCAGGCCAACGCCTTCACGGCCGAGGACTTCGGGGTCATGACCACGGCGCAGTTCGCGGCCTGGCAGAGCGTCACCCCGGTGGTGCTGGACCTGACCGGCGCGGGCATCCACACACTGTCGGCCAGCCACGGTGTGAACTTCGACCTCACCGGCACCGGCCAGTCGGCGCAGGTCGGCTGGGTGGGCAGTGGCAACGGCCTGCTGGTGCGTGACATCAGCCACGACGGCGTCATCAACGACGGCACCGAGCTCTTCGGCGCGGCAACCCTGCTGGCCAACGGCAAGCGGGCCGGCAACGGCTACGCGGCCATGGCCGACCTGGACAGCAACCACGACGGCAAGCTCAGCGCCCTGGACGAGAAGTTCAGCGAACTGCGGGTCTGGGTGGACGCCAACCACGACGGCAAGACCGATGCCGGTGAACTGAAGACCCTGCTGGAAGCGGGCGTGCTGGAAATCAACCTGAACTTCACCAAGGGCAGCACGGTGGACAACGGCAACCTCTTGGGTCTGGTGTCCAGCTACACCAGCACCGACGGCACCCAGCATGCCGTGGCCGACGTCTTCTTCGCCAAGCAGGCGGTGGCAACCACGCCGACACCCACACTGGGTGACCTGCTGGCGGCGCCGGGCGCCGATCTGCTGGCCGGCCCGGCACCGGCGGCGGTGTCCACCTTGGCCACGGCCGGGGTGGCCAGCACCGGCTTCATCAGCCGGGCCCACGCAGCCCGCCAGGCGGCCGAGGACGAGTTGTTGCGCCAGCAGCAGAACCTGCTGTAAGCCTGCCGCTGCAGGCGCCGAGGCCGGCCACGCGAAATGCGTGGCCGGCCTCGGCCCTTTCCGGGCGCCGGCTTCGGCACCGCGCGCTACGCCTGTCGCACCACAAGCACCTGCTCGGGGGCCATGTCATCTTCGACACCGGCATGGAAACCCGCCGCTGCCGCTTCGGCGCCCGGGGCTGCCGGTGGAGCAACCCGAGCCTGCCCAGCGGCTATACCGCCGTGCAGGGTCAAGCGGCCGGGTAGCCCTTGCCCACCGTCACATAGCCCTGCAGGCCTTCATGCGTGAACACATCGTTGGCGATGAAGTTCGCACCGGGGCCGAAGTCGCCCGACGTCCACTGCGGGCTGGCCGGCAGGTCGGTGCTGGGGCCCTTGAAGCGGTAATGGCCGGGCGCCGCTGAATCCCAATGCAGGGGGCTGCGCGCGCGGTCCATCATGAACTGCAGGCCACTCGGGTCCAGGCCCAGCCAGTCGCAGAACAACTGCTGGTGCTGCACCGGCTGCAATTCGTGTTGACGGACCAGGGCCAGGCCCTGTTCGCGCGTCAACCGGCCGTGGCGGATCTCACGGCTGGCGTGGTCGGTGACCTTGCCGTAGCCGTGCTTGTGCAGCTTCAACTGGTCGTGCAGGTCCATGTGGTTCCAGCAGTCCACGTGGTCGTAGGCCTCGAAGCTGCGGGCGTAGCGCGCGGTGCCGTAGCCATACTGCGCCATCATCTGTTCATGCTGGGCTTTGGGGTCCCAGCGCAGGTAATTGCCCAGGTAGATGCCGCGCACACCCACCGCGTTCAG
This sequence comes from Betaproteobacteria bacterium, assembly GCA_043750435.1. GTDB lineage: Bacteria > Pseudomonadota > Gammaproteobacteria > Burkholderiales > Burkholderiaceae_C > Rubrivivax. The sequence goes on from JAYVBO010000064.1 coordinate 7,960, forward strand.
CGCCGCGTCGTCGGGGTAGCGGTACTGCCAGATGTCTTCTTCCTTCAGCGTGTCAAAGGTGCCCAGCAGGTCATCCGCTTCCAGGCCCATCAGGTCGTGGTCCTTGCGATAGCGGCGGCTCATTTCCACTTCGTGTTCGTGGCTGAACATGCCGACCTGTTCCAGGCCTTGATGCGCGCCCCAAATGATCAACGGCACCCGGTAGCGCACCGCCGTCTGCACCGGGAACACGGTCTGCCCGGCCAGGCAATGCCAGTACAGGCTGCCCAATTCGCGCAGCGTGGTGCGGGTGATTTTTTTGACCGACTTGGGGTTGACGTTCTGTTGCAGAAAGTCGCAGTCCATCTGGATGCGCAGATTGGCCAGGTTGCGGATGCCCAGGGCGGTGTTGTAGTACTTGTTGTAGCTGACCAGCAGCGGGTTCATCTTCAGGCGCTGCTTGACCTGGTGAACGATCCAGTACGAATCCGCCGCACCGCTGACGGGCACGATGCAGTCATAGGCTTCGCCGCCTTTGCTGCGGTAGGGAGCGACCAGTTTCTCCAGCTGGTCCCAGCGCGCAGACCAATCGAGGCGGTCTTTTTCCTGGTGGATGCGGCAGCCCGAACAAATGCCCTCGGCGTCCAGCGTCAAGCCCAGCGGGTGGTCGCTGGTGTACAGGCAGCGCGCGCAATGCAGGCGCGTAGGTTGTTCGTTAGCCATCATCAGACCCAGCAGGCACCCGCGTAAGTGGCCGGCCGCAGTGGCAGACCGCGCAGGGCTTCTTTCAAGTGCTGCACCGCGTGCTCGCGCCATGACAGGAAGTGGCCGACGCCGGCCGCCACCACCTGCGGGCGGGCCAGCACGCGGCGCAGTTGTTCGGCCTCGCTCAGGCCGCCGAAGGCAATCACCGGCAGCGCCGGCAATCCCACGGCGTCGAGCAGCGTTTCGTCAAAACCACCGGCCTGACCTTCGTGCTGCCAATCCACCAGCAGCAGCTCGCTGATGGCCCCGCTTTTCAGTACCGCCGCCACCTCGGTGGGCACCGCCGATGAACGGCTGTTGCGGTGGTCCAGCCACTGCAAGCCGCCAGCCGTCTGCGACAGCGGCAGCGCCGCAATCAGCGCCTGCGCGCCCAGCGGCTCGGCCAGTGCGGCGGCGGCATGCGGATCGTCACGCAGCAGGCTGTCCAGCGCGATGCGCTCGGCACCGGCCTGCACCGCGGCCACGCCGTCGGCCACGTTGCGGATGCCGCCCTGGTAGGTCAGCGGCGTTGACAATCCCTGCTTCGTGATGCGTTCCAGCAGTGCCAGGTCGGGCCCCAGGCCCCCATTCGGTCCACGGCTGCGGTCGGTGCACTGCAGCAGGATTTCATCGACACCCCAGCGGTCCAGGTTTTCGGCCAGCACCTCGGGGCGGCCCAGCGGCAAGTGGCGCTGGTAGCCGAAAGATTGCACGGCCCAACCGTTGCGCACGGTGATGACGCCAACCAAGCGTTTCTGGATCACGGCAGCAGCCCTTCGATGACGTTCTTCAAAAGTGCGCGACCGGCCAATTGGCTTTTCTCAGGGTGGAATTGCAAACCCACGATCTGCTGGCGGCGCACGGCCACGGTGAAGGCATCGTCCATCGCGTCATGGACGCGCGACACCGCCACGCAGTATTCGGCCGGCGCGTGAAAGGCGTAGCTGTGGTTGAAGTACACCGACTGGCCGTCACTGGCGCGCAGCAGCGGTTCGTTGTCCAGTACTTCCAGGCTGTTCCAGCCGATGTGCCACCGCGCCGCTTGCAGCGGTTGCACCTGGCCGGGTATCAAGCCCAGGCCCGTCGTGTAGCGCAATTCACTGGAACTGTGGGCCAGCAATTGCATGCCCAGACAGATGCCCACGATGGGCTGGCCGCGGCGGGCTTGCGCCTGGATGAAATCGACCAGGCGGTGCTTGTGCAGCGCCTCCATCGCAGCCGGGAAAGCGCCCACGCCGGGCAGCACCATCACGTCGGCAGCGCCCAGGGTTTCCGGGTCGCGGCTGCTGCGGCAGCGGTAGCCCAGGCCGGTCAGTGAACGCGCCACCGAGGCCAGGTTGCTGGCGCCGTAGTCCACCACGCCCACGGTGATGCGGCGGCGGCTCATGCGGCAGCCCGCTCGGCGTCGAGACCCACGCCGACGGTGAAGCGCCGGTGGATGCTGCCGTCGGCACGGATGTCGAAGAGTTCGCGGTTCGTCGCCGCGCGCACCTGCTCCCAGAAGGCCTCAACGCTGATGCCCAGGTAGTCGCAATAGCGTGCGATGTAGTCGGGCGAGCAGGCCTGGTCGTGCGCCGCCACCAGCGCCGCGCCTTGTTCGCGGCTCATGCGGCCGAGGCGGATTTCTTCGTTGCAGTAATCGGTGGTGCGGCCGAAGCCGAACTTGTAGTACTTGATCATCTGGTTGATCGGCGTGAAGTCTTCGTCCAGCGCGGTCA
>JAYVBO010000065.1:0-4489 GCA_043750435.1 Betaproteobacteria bacterium
AGGCCCATATAAAAACCCATGACAAGATGGAATATTATATGATATAACTTCGAATTCTTCGAACGCTTTATAGAATTTAATTAAATGTTAACGGCTTAACCCAGGGCGCCACCTTGGTCTCCGGAACCCAAGGCGTGTCGCCGGAACAGCGCCGCAGTGCCCTGGGACGTCAGGCCTTCGAAGGCGCTGCAGCGTCCGCGGGACCTATGCGGCTCGAAGGTTGACGTTTCTGACCTGCTGACTTTACGTTTATCCCCCCATTGCTTTACTATTCGGTGATGGACACCGCCACCCGCCAACTGCTTCAATTTGTAGCCAGTGAGCCACGTAACGTGGCTGCGCGCTTGGCTGCTGCCTTGGGGGTGTCGCGGCAAGCAGCCAGCGCGCGCCTGATGAGGGCGATCAGGGACGGGCTCATCACCCGAACGGGGCAAGGTGCTGGTGTGCGCTATGCCTTGGCCGTACAGGTAGAGGTGCGCGAAAGCTACAGCCGGGCCGGGTTGTCTGAAGACCGTGTGTGGCAGCAGTTGCTGGCGCCCGTGGTGGCCGACCTGCCCGAGAAGGTGCGCGACGTGTGGCGCTACGGGGCTACTGAGATGGTGAACAACGCGGTTGACCACTCAGGGTCGCCCCAGGTGCACGTGGGTATGCGGCGCAATGCGCTGTTCACCCAGGCCTGGGTGACGGACGACGGCGAAGGCATCTTCCTGCGCATTCAGCGCGCACTGGACCTGTTTGACTCGCGCGAGGCTATCTTGGAGTTGGCCAAAGGCAAGTTCACCACAGACCCGGCCAACCATTCAGGCGAAGGTATCTTCTTCTCGTCCAAGGTGTTCGATGTGTTCGACATTCGATCTGGGCGGCTGCACTTCGCCCACGATGACGGCAAAGTCGACGTGCTGTTCGAACGCGATGCCGATGCGCCAGGCACCACCGTGTTCATGCAACTGGCCAACGACAGCAAGCGCACCACACGCGAAGTGTTCGATAAGTTTGCGGCGCCTGAGGAGTACACCTTCGCCAAGACCATCGTCCCTGTGAAGCTGGCACAGCACGAGGGCGAGAAGTTGGTGTCTCGATCACAAGCCAAGCGCTTGACGATGCGCTTCGAGCGGTTTCAAACCGTGGTGCTGGACTTCGATGGCGTGGAGGAGATTGGTCAGGCCTTCGCCGATGAAGTGTTCCGCGTGTTTCAGGTGGCACACCCGCAAACCACACTGGTGCCGGCAAACATGGCCCCGGGCGTCAAGTCCATGGTGTCCCGCGCTAGATCTCAGGGCCGTGCGGCGTGATGCGGACGGCGGTTCGAGTGCAAATTACGGAATTGAACTGGAGCCAGTTGGTGCCCGTTCTGCCCTGCCGCTGACCTTCCGGTGAATGGAAGGTGAATGGAGGTATACCCCCTCGAATCGCTAGGATTCACGCGGGTCTTGACAGACCCCGGTTCCACCACTCACAAGTGGCCCTGCAGTGGGCCTGAAAGCAAGATGCCCCTGAGCACCGCAAAGGCTCAGGGGCTTTTTCATGTCAATGTGAATCAGCCGACTTGCTGGGCCTTCAGAGCCGCGCGTTGACCAGTGCATGCAGCAGCAGCACCACCACGATCAGCAGCCCCAGGGCCACGGCTTTCCAGAAGGCCACGGGGTTGCGTTCGACCAGCGGCGGGCGGCTGCGGGCCAGGAATTCGCGGTTGGGGTGGCGCAGTTCGTGGACGAATTCAGACAGCGCTTCGTAGCGCTTCAGCGGGTTGGGATGCACGGCCTTGCGCAGCACGCCGTCCAGCCAGGCAGGCAGTTCACGCTGAGCTTCCAGCGCCGATTCGTAGTGCAGTTTGGCCAGCGCCGCCCGGCTGCGCAACTGCGCCACCTGGGCGCCGTAGGGCAGGCGGCCGGACAGCATCTGGTAGGCGATGACGCCCAGTGAGTACTGGTCCGAACGCGGTGTGCCGCCTTCGCCCAGGAAGTACTCGGGCGCCGTGTACTGCTCGGTGCCCAGGATGGTCTCGCCGTCATCGCGGCTGCGCATCTCTTCGATGCCGGCCACCCGCACCGCGCCCAGGTCGATGAGCTTCACGACACCGCTGGCGTCGATCATCACGTTCTCGGGGCGCAGGTCCTGGTGCAGCATTTCCAGCCGGTGCAGCACCTGCAGGCCGCGCGCGATTTGCTCGACGATGTTGCGCACCTCGGCGATGCGCGGCTTGGGGTGGTCGCGCACCCACTGCGCCAGGGTCTGGCCTTCGATGTATTCGCTGACCACGTACAGGAATTGCGGCGCTCGATCGGGCCGGTGCGGCTTCAGCACATGCGGGCTGTCGACGCGCCGCGCCACCCATTGTTCGAGCAGGAAGCGTTCGATGTAGCCGGGGTCTTCGCGCAGGTCCACCGAGGGCGTCTTGATGGCCACCAGCGCACCGCTGCTGTCGTCACGCGCCAGGTGGATGTGGCTGCGGTGGCTGATGTGCAGCTCGCGCAGCACGGTGTAGCCGTCGAAGGCCACGCGGGCCTGCAGCAGGGGCGGCAGGGGCAGGGCGCCCAACTGCTGCATCAACTCATTGGCCTGCGCTTCGGGCAGGGCGTCGATGCGCAGGATCTGCGCGGTCAGGTTGTCGCCGCTGCCCCGGCGCAAGGCCTCGTCGACGATAGCGCGGGCTGCGGCGTCCAGGTCGCCGGCATGCTGCGCGATGGCGGCGGCCACGAAGCGCGCGTCCAGGTGTTCGTGCACGCCGTCGGTGGTCAGCAGGAAGACGTCGCCAGGTTCGGCCGCCAACGTGCGGTAGTCGATGTCGATGTGCGGGTCCAGGCCCAGCGCGCGGCCCAGATAGGTTTGGCCGCCGCCGACGTGCACCGCGTGGTCGGTGGTCAGTTGTTCCAGCGCCAGTCCAGCCAGGCGGTAGACCCGCGTGTCACCGACATGGAAGATGTGCACGGTGCGCGACTTCAGCACCAGCGCGCTGAAGGTGCAGACGTAGCCGTGGTCTTGTTCGTAGCGGTAGGGGCTGCGCTGGTTCTGCGCATGCAGCCACGAATTGGTGGCCGTGACCACGCGTTCCACCGAGGTCTTGACCGACCAGGCTTCTGGCGTGCAGTAGTAGTCGTCCAGGAAGCTGCGCACGGCGTGCTGGCTGGCTTCCTGGCTGACCTCGCTGCTGCTGATGCCGTCGGCCAGCGCCAGCGCCACGCCCTTGCTGCCGCGCTGCTGCGCCTGCGGGTTGCGGGCGCCGTGGAAGTCCTGCTGCAGGGGCTTGCGCCCCCGGTCCGACGCTTGCCCGATGGTGACGCGCAGAGTGTCGTTCATGGGCTGGGGGGTGGGGGGGGGGGGGGCTGGGGGCAGCAGGACGGTCGGTCACGCGACGCTCAGGCGATCGCGCCCGATCAGGCGCCGATGCGCTTGGGCGCCGTGCGCATATGGGTCGAATACAACGTCAAGCCCACGAAGGCCAGACCACCGACCAAGTTGCCCACCACCGTGGGGATTTCATTCCAGATCATGTAGTCGGCGATGGAGAACTTGCCGCCCAGCATCAGGCCCGAGGGGAAGAGGAACATGTTGACGATGGAGTGTTCGAAGCCCATGTAGAAGAACACCATGATGGGCATCCACATCGCGATGACCTTGCCCGAAACGCTGGTGGACAACATCGCGCCGACGACGCCGGTGGACACCATCCAGTTGCACAGCACACCGCGGATGAACAGGGTCAGCATGCCGGCTGCGCCGTGGGCCGCATAGCCCAGCGTTCGGCTTTCACCAATGGTGCCGATCTTCTCGCCCACGATGCTGGGCGGCGTGCTGAAGCCGAAGGTGAAGATGATGGCCATGAACAAGGCCACGGTCAGCGCACCGGCAAAGTTGCCCACGAAGACCAGGCCCCAGTTGCGCAGCACCCCCTGCCAGGTGCAGCCGGGGCGCTTGTCAATGACGGCCAGCGGGCAGAGCGTGAATACGCCAGTCAGCAGGTCAAAGCCCAGCAGATAGAGGATGCAAAAGCCCACCGGGAACAGCACGGCGCCGGCCAGCGGCTGGCCGGTTTGCACGTTGATGGTGACGGCGAAGGCCGCCGCCAGCGCCAGGATGGCGCCCGCCATGTAGGCGCGGATCACGGTGTCGCGGGTGGACATGAAGATCTTGGACTCTCCGGCGTCCACCATCTTTTTGACGAATTCCGTCGGCAACAGGTAAGCCATGTTTGTTCCTTGTGTGACAGGCAAAAGACGAAAAAAAACGCCGTGACCGTGTTCTGCGCAATGCGCAGAAACGGGCGACGACGTTGTTGGCCCATCAAGCCAGCGTTGGCGTGATTTCCACCGTGGCATGCAATTTCCACGCCTGTGTTTCGGCCTGACATGGACACTTCCGGCAGGTCGAAGTCACCACCAGCGTGCCGAATCAGCGGGCGGCGGTGCCAAGTCGGTGCACACCGCACACGCTCGCGTCGCGCGCGTGTGCGGGCTTGTCGGTTTTACTGTATGAATATACAGTCGCTGTC
>JAYVBO010000066.1:0-4478 GCA_043750435.1 Betaproteobacteria bacterium
CGCTCGAGCAGTTTGCGCACCGAGGCCACGCGCGTTTCCAGCGCCAGCAGTTCAGCGCGCCGCGTCGTCAGGCGGTTGTCGGCCAGCGCCATCTGGCCCTCTTGCTGGGTCAAGGCCTGCTCCAGGCGCTGCATGAATTCGTGGTGGCTGCGCAGCAGTTCGATGGACACGCTGCGCCCGCCCAAGCCGGGCTGGCGCAAGCGGTATTCGTCGCGGTAGGCCACCAGCTGCAGGCCTTGCTGCTGCAAACGGCGGGCAGCTTCTTCGGCTTGCAGCAGCAAGGCCAGGGCCTCGTTGCGCTGGCGCTCGGCGTGTTCCAGCAGCGTGTGCAGGGCTTGTGTCATGGCGGGCCTGTGGGGTTGATGCGGACGTAATGAGGGCGGCTGAAGCTTCAGTCGGTCACGGCGTCATCAGGTGGCAAAGGTGGGCGCGGCTGGCGTCCAGTGCGGCAGGTTCGTGCATGTCTTGCTGCAGCAGGGCGTTCATCTGCGGTTGCAGCCGGACGGCGGTGTCCAGTTCGGCGTCGTGCCCGGGCTGGTAGGCGCCCAGCTGGATCAGGTCACGGGCCTTGTTCACCTTGGCCATCAGGTGGCGCATGCGGCGCGCGGCCTGCAAGTGTTCGCGGCCGGCCACGGCCGTCATCACGCGTGAGATGGATTTTTCGACGTCGATGGCCGGATAGTGACCACCTTCGGCCAGTTCGCGGGTCAGCACGATGTGGCCGTCCAGGATGCCGCGCGCGGCATCGGCGATAGGGTCTTGCTGGTCGTCGCCTTCGCTCAGCACGGTGTAGAAAGCGGTGATCGAGCCGACGCCGTTCAGGCCATTGCCGCTGCGTTCCACCAGTTGCGGCAACTTCGCGAAGCAACTCGGCGGATAGCCCTTGGTGGCCGGCGGCTCACCAATGGCCAGCGCAATTTCACGCTGCGCCATCGCGTAGCGGGTCAAGCTGTCCATCAACAGCAGCACATGCAGGCCGCGGTCGCGGAAGTGTTCGGCTATGGCGGTGGCGTAGCCCGCACCCTGCATGCGCATCAGCGGCGGCGCATCGGCCGGGGCGGCCACCACCACGCTGCGGGCGCGGCCCTCAACGCCCAGGATGTCCTCGATGAATTCCTTGACCTCGCGGCCGCGTTCACCAATCAGCCCGACCACGATGACATCGGCCTCGGTGTAGCGGGCCATCATGCCCAGCAGCACGCTCTTGCCCACGCCCGTTCCGGCGAAGAGGCCGATGCGCTGGCCTCGGCCCACGGTCAGCAGCGCATTGATGGCGCGCACCCCGGTGTCCAGCGGCCTGCGCACCGGGTCGCGGTCCATGGCATTGATGGGGCGGCGCACCAGCGGTTCGGTGTGCACGCCTTGCAGCGGGCCCAGGCGGTCCATCGGCGCACCGTGGGAATCGATCACGCGGCCGAGCAGCCCCATGCCCATGGGCAGGTGCAGCCCACGGTCTTCGCTGCGCCGCCAGGGGTGGTTGTCGGCACCCCAGCGCGGCGGTGTGATGGGCGCCGGGCGGGGCACCACGCGGGCGCCGCTGGCCAGGCCATGCAGTTCGCCCATGGGCATCAGGTAGGCGCGGTCGCCGCTGAAACCCACCACCTCGGCCAGCACGCTGTTGCCCGGCGCGCTGGGGTTGCCGTCGCCGATGACTTCGCAGACCGAACCCACCGGCACCCGCACGCCAGCGGCTTCCAGCACCAGTCCGGTGACCCGCAGCAGCGTGCCTTCGGCCTGCAGCGGCTGGGCGATGGCCGCATAGGTTTGCAGATCGGCCAGGTAGCGCAGCCAGTGGCCTTCGCGCTGGTCCAGGCGCTGGTCCAGCGTGGTGGGTGTGGCGTAAGGGGCGGTCATGGCTGGCCCTCGGCGGGAACTGCGGTGTCGGCGTCATCGCCGTTCAGCGGCAAGACCGAACCCAGTGCGGCGGCGGCCTGCGCCCAGCGGCCGCCGATGCGCGCGTCGATGCTGCCCACATCGCTTTGCACCAGCACACCGCCGCGCTCGATGCTGGCGCTGGCCACCAGGCGCGCACCGCGCAGGGCCAGCGCTTCGGCCGCGCCTTCCTGCACCAGCGGCAGGTCTTGCGGATGGACTTGAACCGTGATCTGGCGCGCGCTGAGCATCACCGCGCTGACCGCCTCGGCGGCCACGCGGGACACCAGTTCAGGATGGGTTTTCAGCTCGCTGCGCAGCACCTGGCGGGCCAGTTGCACGGCGCTGGCGGCCAATGCCCGCGCGACCTGGCCGTCCAGCGCCTGCAGTTGGGTGTCGAAAGCGTCCAGCAGCGCGCCCACCTGCGAGGTGGCCTGCTGCGCGAAGCTTTCCTTGAAGCCTTCCAGCGCCACCAGGCCGTCGCGGTAGCCCTCTTGGTAGCCGGCCTGGCGGGCCGTGTGGATGCGCGCCTGCCAGTCGGCGGCGCTGGGCGCGGGCGGCGGGGCCGGGGGTTCGGCGGCCTGCGCGCTGAAGCCATCCTCGCTGTCGGGGCCGATGGCGCCGGGTGTCCAGCTGGCAAACGCGCCCAGCTCTTCGCGCGGAATGAAGCGCTGGTAGGCCGACGCCGCCTTCGAACCTTCCGGCGGCGGAATGTTCTTGAACCAGGTTTTAGAGGAACTGCTCATCACCGCCACCGCCCATGATCATGATCTGGCCTTCGTCCACCAGGCGGCGGACGATCTTGAGGATTTCCTTCTGCTCGGCCTCAACCTCGGACAGCCGCACCGGGCCGCGCGATTCGAGGTCTTCCTTGAGCGTCTCGGCCGCACGGCTGGACATATTGCGCAGGATCTTGTCGCGCAGTTCGGTGCTGGCGCCCTTCAGGGCAACGATCAGCGAATCGCTCTGCACTTCCTTCATCAGGGTCTGTATGCCCTTGTCGTCGATCTTGTCGACGTCGTCGAAGGTGAACATGTTGTCCTGGATCTTTTGCGCCAGCTCGGAGTCGGCCTCGCGCACAAAGTCGAGCACCGATGTTTCGATGGCGCTGCCCATGGTGTTGATGATTTCCGCCGCCGCCTTCACGCCGCCCAGCGAAGTCTTCTTCTGGCGGTCACCGCCGGCCAGCACTTCGCTCATCACGTTGTTCAGGTCGCGCAGCGCGGCCGGCTGTATGCCGTCCAGGGTGGCAATGCGCACCATCACCTCGTTGCGCTGCCTCTCGGTCAGCAGCTTCAACACCTCGGAGGCCTGTTCAGACTCCAGGTGCACCAGCAGCGCGGCCACGATCTGCGGATGTTCATTGCGCAGCAGCTCAGCCACGCTGGGTGAATCCATCCACTTCAGGCCTTCGATGCCGGTGATGTCGCTGCCCTGCAAGATGCGGTCGAGCAGCAGATTGGCCTTGTCGTCACCCAGCGCGCGGCGCAGCACGGCCTTGACGTATTCGCTGTTGTCTTCCACCAGCATGTGTTCGGAATTGGCCACCTTGTCGAAGGCTTCCATTACCAGTTCAATGCGTTCGTGCGGCACCGTTTTCAAGCGCGCGATGGTTTCGCCCAGGCCTTGAACTTCCTTGGGGTTCAGGTGCTTGAAGACCTCGGCGGCTTCTTCCTCGCCCAGCGTCATCAGCAGGATGGCCGCGTCTTCGAGCCCTTTTTCGTTGAGTGCGCCGGCCATGTGTTTGCTTGGTTGGGGTCTGACAGTTCAGGGGGGTCAGACGGGTTCGCCGTTGACCCAGCCGCGCACGATGTGGGCGACGGCTGCCGGGTTGCTCTTGGCCATGTGCCGGGCCGCTTCCAGGCGCTTCAGCTGGTGCTGCTTGCGGCTCAGCATCTCGGCGTCTTGCTCAGCGGTCAGCTCGTCTTCCACCATCTCGTTCAACTGGCCACCCAGCTCGGCATCGGCCGGCGGCGGCGGCGCCAGCATGGTCACCAGCGCTGGGCGGATCAGCTTGAAGACGATGACCAGGGCCACCAGCGCCAATGCGACAGGCGCTGCGGCGCTCTTCAGCAGGTCGGCCAGCCAGGGCTGCTTCCAGATCGGCGTGTCGTCAGCGGCCGGCGCCACTTCCGTGCGGAACGGGGCGTTGATGACCTTGACCACGTCGCCGCGTTCGGCGTTGAAGCCTATGCCTTGCTGCACCAGTGCGGTCAGTTGTTCGATCTCTTTGTCGGGCAGCGCCGTGTTGGTCGGCTTGCCCTTGGCGTCGGTGCCGCCGCGGTAGTTGACGACCACCGCGGCGCTGAGGCGGCGCACGCTGCCCACCGCGTTGCGCGTGATGGTGGTGGTCTTGTCAACTTCGAAACGGGTGGCCGCTTCGCGCCGGCCGCTGCCGCCACCGGTGCCACCCTGCGCCGTTTGCAAGGCTTGCGCCGAGCCGTTGATGGGCGACGTGGCCGGTGTGGGCGGCTGGTTGCTGGTGGCGCCCGGTATGCCGGCCGGTGTGGCGCTGCCCGGGCCGTTGGTTTCTTCGGTGCGCAGTTCACGCACGCTGGCTTTGGCGTCGGCGCCCTGGTTGGGGCGGTAGGCCTCGGCGGTCTGCA
>JAYVBO010000067.1:0-10357 GCA_043750435.1 Betaproteobacteria bacterium
GCCGATGAGGCCGACCAGCCCGACGGCCTGCGCGGCCGAGACATCGATATCGCGCGCCGCGGCCGACAGGTGCGCGAACGGGATGAACATCGCCGGCGCGGCGCACAGGCACATCAGGTAGAGCCAGCGGAACGAGCGGCTGCGAACGGCTTCGCCCAGCGACAGCCCCGGCACCGTGCCATCGGCCCGGCGCGCTGCGGCGGGTGCGGGCCGCAGCAGCAGCGTGGCGCTCAAGCCCAACAGCAGCACGGCTGCGGCCAGGGCCCACATCGCGCCGCGCCATTGCCACTGGCGGATGGCCGCCGCAGCCAGCAGCGGAACGACGAAAGTGCCGGCGCCGATGCCGGCACTGGCAATGCCCGCAGCCAGGCCGCGGCGGCGCGTGAACCACGGTTGCACACAGCCGATTGCCGGCGCGTAGACCAGCGCGATGCCCACGCCCAGGCCGATGCCATAGGTCCATGTGAGCTGGGTGATCGAGGTCGCCACGCTGCCCAGGCCCAGCGCCGCGGCGATGCACAACATGCCGGCACTGGTGACGCGCTGCGGACCGTAGCGGTCAGACAGCATCCCGCCGAAGGCGCCGAGCACGAAATAGAGCAGGCCCGACAGACCGAAGACCAGCGACACCTCGGCGCGCGACGCCGCGAAGGCCGCAGCGAAGGATTCGAAGAAGGCGGCGAACGAATACGCGACACCGAAGATCACCGCCAGCGCGGTGAAGCTGGCCCACACGACGACCCAGGCGTAGCGGGGCTCCTGCTCGACCGGGTGCGCGCTGTTCACCGGGGCGATGCTATCGCGCCCCGGCGACGAAGCGGCCATTCGCGGTCGACTGCGCATGGCCGTTATGAAAGTCTTGCCATAACGGCCAGGAAAAGGCGTTGGCGAAAGGCAGGTGTCGGGTGGCTCAGGAAACGTCAGGATTCAGTTCACGCCATGACGCCAGACCGTCGTTCGAGCTGATCAAGTGCAGCGCGACTGCATCAGCTTCGTCGTAAACGCTCGGCTCGAAATGCTGAGACGTGTCCATGCGCACGCTGCGCAGGTGCAGCGTGTCGAGGTGAGCCGTGTACAGCGGCTCGGCCAGATAGGTCAGCAACAGCGTGCGTCGGCGCGCCCCGCTGTGGTTCTTGCTCGCCGCATGAACCAGATCGGCATCGAGCAGCAGGATGTCGCCAGCGCAACCACCGAATCGCCGGGTCGGCGGGCAGACAGGTCGCGGTGCAGCATCTGGTGGCCGCCGTTGGCCAGTGGTTCGCGGCCTTCCACCTGCGACAGGAAGAAGCGCTCGCGAACCAGTTCGCCGACCGCCGCCAGCAGCACCGGCAGTCGGCACACCGCCATCACGGTCGGGTCGAGGTCGACCAGCGCATGGCGCCAGTCCAGCCCACGCGGCACGGGCCAAGCTGACGACGGTTGCACGCCCGCATCGAAGGCCGCACGCAGCCCGTCCAGCCAGGCCGCTGGAATCGCGCCGCGCAACAGCCCATGGCCGTCTCGACAGAGTTGTTCGCGATCGATCAGGGTGGGCAAGAGCGGGTCGAGGTCATCAGGTTTCACAGGACAGATCCGGATCTGCAGATTGTCTCAGTGACAAGCCGCATGAGCGTGCCCTGGGAGCTGCCGCGCAGCGTTGCGATGACGATAATGCCGTGATGTCTGCCCGCTGGCCCACCTTCGTAGTCAGCGCCCTGGTCGTTGCCAGTGCGCTGCTTTGGTCCTACGTGCTCACACGCCCCACGAAGGCAGCGGCGGCACCGGCGGCAACGCTGTCGGTCGCCGTGCCGCCCGATCTGACCCGGCTGCTCGGCACCGACCCGCCGCCCGCCGCGGTCGTCAGCGAAGCGCCGCCCGTGGCAGATGCCCGGATGCAGCTCATCGGCGTGGTGCATCCGACGACCGAAAACGATGCTGAAGAAGGCCTGGCGCTGATCGCTGTCAATGGCCAGCCGGCCAAGGTTTACCGCGTGGGCATGGTCGTCGATGGCGAAACCGTGCTGCAGGCCGTCGAGGCGCGCGGCGCCAGATTGGGGCCGCTTGGGGGCGCCACGCTGATTGCCCTGAGCACCGCGCCGCTGGGTTCGGCACCGGCAGCGGGGCTGCCGCTCCCGGTTGCGGCGATGGCCGTCGCCAGGCTGCCGCCGGCAGCGCCCCCCAGCGTCCCGTCGCCGGCGCTCGTGCCGGCCGCTTCGGCTGACGGCGCGCCGCCGCCCTTCGGGGGGCCACCGCAGGCCTTCGGCGGCGCACCGCCGGCGCAGCAGCAAGCACCGCCGCGCCGCGCGGCCACGCCCTAGCGGCCTGGCTGCCAGCCTGGCACTCCACCCAACCGGTTGTCGAACGCCGCTGACGACCCATCAGCCTCCGATGCCATGGACACCAGCCCTCCCCGCATCTGCCTGAACATGATCGTCAAGGACGAGGCGCCGGTCATCGGGCGCTGCCTCGCGGCGCTGCGGGGCTTCGTCGACCAGTGGGTCATCGTGGACACCGGGTCGACCGACGGCACCCCCGACCTGGTGCGGCAGCACCTGGACGGCCTGCCCGGCCGCTTGCACTATCGGCCGTGGCGCCATTTCGAACACAACCGCAACGAGGCGCTGGACCTGGCGCTGCGCGAACTGCGCCCTGTCGACTACTTGTTCTTCATCGACGCCGATGAAACCCTGGCCCTCGCCCCCGACTGGCGGCGCCCGCCACTGTCGGCCGACGCCTATCAGCTGCAGTGCCACTATGAGCAACTGGTCTACGCCCGGACAGCCCTGGTGCCTGCGCGGCTGCCCTGGCGGTGGCGGGGCGTGGTGCATGAGGGGCTGTACGCCGACGTTCCCACCCAGACCGCGACGCTGACCGGGGCTGTCGTGCAAGTCGCGCACGATGGGGCACGCAGCCGCGATCCCCAGACCTACCGCAAGGACGCGGCGCTGCTGGAAGACGCGCTGCGCGCCGACCCAGCCAATGCGCGCAACGTCTACTACCTGGCACAGAGCCTGCGCGATGCCGGCGAGCTGGCGCGCAGCCGCGACGTCTATCGCCAGCGCGCCGCCATGAGCGGCTGGGAAGAAGAAGCCTGGCACGCGCAATACCAAGCCGCGCTGCTGACCGATCGTCTGGGTGACGCGCCCGCTGAGGTTGCCTTCGCCTACCAGCAGGCCTACGCCCGGCGGCCCGGTCGCGCCGAGCCGCTGCTGCAGCTGGCGCGCTGGCACCGCCTGCGCGGCGAGCATGTCCTGGCCTTGCTGTTTGCCCGCCAGGCCCTGACCCTGCCGCGGCCGGAGGACATTCTGTTCATCGAAGAGGCGGTGTACCGCTGGCAGGTTCTCGATGAGGTCTCGGTCTGCGCGTGGTACGCCGGCGCGAAGGCCGAAGGGCGGCAGGCCACCGAGCGGCTGCTGGCAATGGCGGACATCCCCCCCGAAGTGCGGGGGCGGGCCCTGCAGAACGCCAAGTTCTACGCGTGAAGCGGGCCCTGCGTCCCCTCGATTGAGTGGGGCTCTAGGTGCCGACCCACATAGGCAGAACCGGTAGCGGTCTGAATAATCCCCCACCAATGGTCGGCATCCTGGCCGGCTGACGGAGAGTTCCATGTTTCAGCCTCGACTCGCCATGCGATGGGCGCGCGCCTCGGGTTTTCTGCTCGGCGGCCTGTATTTGGCGTTGTCGTGCCACGCCTCCCCGGTGTCTTACACCGGCACCTTTGGCTTCGACAACGACCTGCGCCAATTCGCCACGCTGGACATCACCTCAACCGCCGGCGGCACCATCAGCGGCCAGACCTTTTCGCACAGCGGCGGCGTCAACGCTGCGGGCGCCACGATCGCGGCCGGTGGCTTCATCCCCGCACTCGTGCTCTTCGACAGCACCGGGAACACACTCCAAACCGTCACCGCAGTGAGCTCGACCTGCGGCGGCCCGCCCTTCTGCTTCGACATCGGGTTCAGCTTCAACCTGAGCATGGGCAGCTACCTGCTGATGTTGTCGCAAGATGGCAATCTGCCCAGTACGGGCGTGCTGGCTGACGGCTACATCTACGACGCGGATCCCACTTACACCAGCATGTACCTGAGCCCGGTATTTCCGGCGTCAGTGGCGCCCTTCGTCCAGTTCGACGGCAGCCAGCGCGACGGCCACTGGGCTCTCGATATCGCCATCACCAACAACAACCCCGGCGGCGGCGGCGTACCCGAGCCGACCAGCTTGGCGCTGGTTGCGGCCGCGCTGGGCGCATCGCTGGCTGCACACCGGCGCCGCACGGCTCCATGAAAAGTTTTCACCACCCCATCAACGCGCCAGTCGGAGGATCTACCGTGCCCCAAGCCCCTCGCTCGCCCCAACCCCGCGCCCTCGTTCTGGCTGTTGCTTCCAGCTTGTTTGCGCTGTCCGCGCAGGCGCTGGATTCGCCGCTGGCCGCCGACGCCTACGTCAGCAGCGTCAACCCGGCGCTCAACTTCGGCGCCCAGGCGACCCTGAACGTCGGCGCAGGCTCGACAGCGCTGGTGGGCTTCGACCTGTCCACGCTGCCGCCCGGCACCACGGCGGCCAAGCTGGTCAAGGCCACCCTCGTTTTGTACGTCAGCCGCATCGGTGTTGCCGGTGCGGTGGAAGTGCAGACAGCCCTGTCGGGCTGGGCTGAATCCACCGTCACGAATGTCACGGCGCCCACCTTGTCAGGCCCCGGCACCGGGCCCACGGTGGCCATTCCCACGGGCGCACAGTACGTGTCGGTGGACGTGACCAACCAGGTCAAGGCCTGGTTGAACGGCGCGCCGAATTACGGTCTGGCGATCACCCCGGCGCTGTCGGCGCCCGGGACCGCCGTGTTCCTGGACAGCAAGGAAAGCACCACCACCGGCCACACGGCACGGCTGGATCTGACGCTGGCCGACCAAGGGGCTGCCGGTCCCGCCGGCGCCCCTGGTGCGGCCGGCCCGACGGGCGCCACGGGCGCGACGGGCTCCTCGGGTGCCGGTGTGCCAGGCCCCGCCGGCCCGCAGGGCGCCACCGGTGCAACCGGTCCGCAGGGCGCCGCTGGCGCAACAGGTGCAGCGGGTGCCACAGGGGCGGCGGGCGCTGCATCGACCGTGGCGGGGCCGCAAGGTCCGGCCGGGGCTGCGGGCGCCACTGGCGCCACGGGTGCCACGGGCGCAGCCTCGACTGTGGCCGGCCCGCAGGGCCCGGCAGGCGCGACTGGCGCAAACGGCGCAAATGGCGCGACCGGTGCGACCGGTGCGGCGTCCACCGTGGCAGGACCGCAAGGGCCGGCCGGGGCAACCGGCGCCCCCGGGGCGCAGGGCGCGACGGGATCCACCGGTGCCACGGGCGCAGCTTCCACGGTTGCCGGTCCTCAGGGGCCTGCTGGCGCGACAGGTGCGACCGGCGCCACGGGTGCAGCCTCCACCGTTGCGGGTCCGCAAGGTGTACAGGGGCCAACGGGTTTGACGGGGGCGCAAGGGCCCGCAGGTGCAGTCGGTCCGACGGGTGCCGCATCGACCATTGCCGGGCCGGCAGGGCCGGCCGGCCCGCAGGGTCTGCCAGGCGCACAAGGGCCAGCAGGCCCTGTCGGGGCCAACGGCGCGAATGGCTCAAACGGCGCTACCGGTGCCACTGGCGCAACCGGTTTGACAGGCGCACAAGGCCCTGCAGGCCCGTCGGGCAGCGCGTCTTTGCCCGAGCAGGTCATCACCCTGCTCTCCACCGACTGCCAAAGCGCCGCGGCGCCGTGCACCATCAACCTGACGACAGGACGGGTGGGCAGGATCACCGGCTACAGCGGCCATCCAACGGTTACCTACTTCAACAAGCTCACCATCGGCGGTGGGGCGCCGACCGATGGAACGCTGGTCGTCCTGTATTTCTCCGTGCCAGGCGCTAGCGAGCTGAACGCTTCGATTTACCTGGTGGATGCTGCCGGTTCATCCAGCCTGCTCGCCACGGGTGGCGCCAACCAAGGTTTCCTCACGAATTCAGCCTTCGGCAATGCCGCCATCAACGGCACCGGCAACGTCACCCTCGTCTATAACTCTGCGCTGGCGCGCTGGTTGATCACTTCCCTCAGGAACTGACGCCGCCGCAATTAGCCCGGCCCTAATTTGGAGGCTACATGGCAACACCCTTTATCGGTCAGATCACCTTGTTCGCGGGCAACTTTGCGCCCAGAGGTTATTTGTTTTGCAATGGACAGTTGATTTCGATCGCCTCGAACACGGCGCTTTTTTCATTGCTTGGCACCACCTACGGCGGCAATGGGGTGAGCACCTTCGGCTTGCCCGACCTGCGTGGCCGCGTGCCCATACACGCGGGCACGGGCCCGGGGTTGTCCAACTACCAGTTGGGGCAGATGGCCGGCCAAGAGAACGTGACACTCGCCGCCAATCAGATTCCGTCGCACGGCCACACCGCCAGCGTGAACGCCAGTACCGGGGCACCCAACACGGTCAGCCCCGGGGGGGCGGTGCTGGCGGTCAGCGCTCAGGGCAACACCTATGCGTCAGGGTCGCCCACGCTGACGGCCATGTCGGCTTCAGCAGCCACGGTGGCCAATGCCGGCGGCAACCAGGCGCACAACAACATGCAGCCCTTCCTGGTGCTGAACTTCATCATTGCCACGCAGGGCATCTTCCCGTCGCGCAACTGAGGACTGGCCATGCAGCCGTCTTCCATACAACTCACCCTCGCAGGGGCGCAGGACGAGGGCTTTCTTCAGGCCCTGTACGCCAGCATGCGTGCCGATAAGGTGCGCCTGTGGGGTTGGGACGAAGCGCAGACCCAGGCCTTTCTGGCGCAGCAGTTCGTGGCACAACAGATGGGCCACCGCTATCAATTCGGTGCTGAACACGACCGGATCGTCCACCTCGATGGCTCGGCGGTGGGCCGGCTCTTCGTTGCGCCCGTTCGGGACACGCTGCAGGTGGTGGACATCGCCTTGCTACCTGCGCATCGAGGCCGTGGCATCGGCACGCAGTTGTTGCGCCAGGTGCTGCAGACGGCGGCTGGCCAGGGCAAGTCGGTGCAGCTGGCCGTCTTGCACGGCAATCCGGCGCAGCATCTCTATGAGCGCCTGGGTTTTGCCGTGACGGGCCAGGACGATGTCTACCTTGAGCTGACCTGGGGTGGTGCACCCTGGGCGGCGCTTGAAGCACAAGGTGTGCGGGCCATGGCCCTGATCGCACCCCCCTCCACAGGAAGCTGCCATGCCACGCATTGACGATCTGAACGCGCACCTCTCCGCACCGCCGGCGGCAGCATCCCTCGGCCGACGTGACTTCATGGCGCTGGCGGCAGGTGCTGCCGTCACCAGCCTGCCTGCGGCGGCCCATGCAGAGGCGGCACCCAACGGGCTGTCTGTGGGCTACCTGAGCGAAGGGCCGGCGGCGCCGCGTTTGCGCTCTGCGCAGGCTCTGGTGGCCGGCGATGCAGACTTCCTGCGCCGCGGCGTGCGCCTGAGTGTGCTGGGCCTGGGCGGCCAGCGATCGGCGCATCTGCAAGGCGTGACGCTGCTGGCCCACACCACCGTGCAGGGGCTGGCCCAGCCGGTGGACGTGATCCACTGGGGCATGCGTGTGAGCCCGGTGGAATGCGCGGCCTGTGACAGTGAACAGGTGCTGTCGCTCGGTGCCGACGGCGCACTGCGGCTTTCACTGGAAGTGCGGCACACCACGCAGTCGCAAAAGCGCGCGCTGCCGCTGGCGCTGACCAGCGGCTGGCGGCCGGGTGCGGCCAAGCTGCAGGCTGGCACCTACCTGTTGGCCTTTGACTTCGCGCAAGCGGCCCCGAACTGGAGCGACCATGCCGTGCAGCAGGCGGCCGATCCCGATGCCGCTGCGGTGGAACTGGTAGCCAGCGATTTCACTTACCTGATCGTGAAGGTGGACCACGCCAGTTGAAGGGGGCACCGCGCTGAGCCCTGGCTTGGCCAGCGTCCTACTTCCTACAGCATCCACCTCAGCCCAAGCCTGGAGCATCCATGTCAGCACTCGATCCCTTTATCGGCGAAATCTATCTGTTCGCGGGAAATTTTGCGCCCAGTGGTTGGGCGTTCTGCAACGGCCAGTTGTTGCCAATTGACCAGAACCAGGCGCTCTTCTCCCTGTTAGGCACCACCTACGGTGGCAATGGCCAGACCACCTTTGCGCTGCCCAATTTGCAGAGCCGCGTGCCGCTGCACCCGGGTCAGGGGCCAGGGTTGACGAACCGTTTTCAGGGCGAGGTGGCTGGCACCGAGAACGTTTCGATCCAATCGACCCAGCTTCCCGCCCACAGCCACGCGGTGACGCTGAACGCCAGCACCGGGCCGGCCAACACCGCCAACCCCGCTGCAGCCGTGATGGCGGCGTCAGACGCGGGGCTTTACGCCACGGGTGTTACACCGGGCGTCACGTTGGCCGGCGCTTCGCTGGCGCTGGGCACCAGTGCGGGCGGGGGTGCGGTGGGCCAGCCCCACGACAACGTGCAGCCCTACCAGACCGTCAACTTCATCATCTCGCTGTACGGGATATTCCCGTCGCCAAACTGATCCCCATCGCGCTCAGGCAGCAAGTGCCCTGAGTTCCCGGTACGCCGGCATCACCCAACGTTCGGCCGCTTCACGCACGGCGGCATCGGCCTCGCGCTGCTTCGCGCTGGTGTCGTCCTGGTACGTCTGGTTCGGCCGTTTGGCGTCGCGCGCCAGGGCTGCGTTGGCCCAGGCGGCCTCGTCCTCAGTCCAGCGCGCGCCCAGGTGCGGCAGGCAGCGGCTTTCGATGTCTTGAACCAGGCGGCTGTGGTCGAGCAGCAGGCCCTGGCCGGGATGGCGTTCGCAGTGCAGCAGCACGGCCTCGCAGATAGCACCCAGCATGCGGGCGCCATATTCGGCGCGCGGCATGGTCACCGCTTCGAGCAGCGCGATGCCCGGCAGCGGCGAGGCCAGCATGCCCGGCACCATCTGCGCACCCGGCTGGCGCAAGTGCGAGACGATGATCTCCACCGGGTCGCGCATCAGGAAGACCCACGGCACGTCCGGGAAGGTGCGCGTGATGAGGTCGATCTGCATGCCGTGCCAGCTGTCCAGCTTGATGTAGCAGCGCTCTTCGGTGACCCGGCCCGGTTGCGCCAGGGCGCCCATCAGGCTGCGCAGCCAAGGCTGGCGCTCGTCGGCATCTGGCGGCCAAGGGCCGGACTGCAGCGCGGTGTCCAGCAGCAGGGGCTCCGACAGCATGCGGTGGCGTGGTGTGCTGGCCAACACCTGGCTGAGCAAGGTGGAGCCGCAACGCGACAGGTGAAAGATCAGCCCGCCCAGCGGCAAGCCGGGCTGCCGCTGCAGCGCCTGTTGCAGCACCGGGTGGCTGGCGCGCTGGCGCAGCAGGGCCACGGCCGGCTTGCGCAGCGCGGCGTTGAGGCTGTCGCCAAAGAAGGACTCAGTGAAAGGACGCGCGCCGGTGCGGCACCACTCCACCGTCAGTTCGCCATCGTCCACCTCGGCCAGCAGCGGTGTCCAGCCCGGCAGGTGCAGGTCCTCGGGCGTGGTCGCGGTCAGCGGCACGAGTGCTGCGGCCGGGCGCGGCAGGCCGACCAGTTGGCGCTCGATCCAGCGGCGGCGGGCCGCCTGCGTGGCGGTGGTCACGTCCTCCAGCGTGAAGCTGTAGCCGCGTGCGGCCCCCTCGGCCTGCAGGGCCTGCGCCAGGGCTTGCGGGTCGTCGATCGCTTCCCAACCGGCCGGCCATTCGGACTGGCGCAACACCGCAGCCACAAACCGCTCGAAGCGCTGCTGTGAACTCGGGCCCCGGTCGGCCTGCTGCGACAGGATGCTTTGCAACTGCGCGCGGCAGTCTGCTGCGTTGGGCAGCAGCGCACGCAACGCGGCGTCCACGGTGCAGTCCAGCACCAGGTGCACGCGGCTCTGCGTGCCGGTGTTCTGTACCCGATGCGGCAGGCCCAGGTCGAGATACCAGCATTCGCCGGCCGCCATCGGGATGCGGGTGCCGTTGACGTAGAACTCCACGCCCTCGGCGGTGGCGACGGGGATGTGCAGGCGCGCCGTGCCGGCGTCCAGCCCGATGCCGTCGTCCGCGTGTTCGCGGATGTGCGAGCCCGGCTCCAGCCGCAACAGCCGCGCCGACTGGATGTGCAGCGGCAGCCCGGCCAGCAGCGCCGCGAAGCCCGGGCAGCGGGCCAGCAGGGCCGTGGGCTGGCCCAGGGACGTGGCTTCGTGCCCGGCGTAGATCTGTGCCGCGTCGCCGGTTTGCGAGATCAGCGCCAGGCCGCTCCAGCCGCCGTCGTGGTAGCCGGTGTTGAAGTGCCGCTTCCAGTCGGCGGGCTCGAAAGCCGCCAGTTCTGCCTGCAAGGGTTGGACGTCGAAGGACCAGGCTAAGCGCCAGTGGCA
>JAYVBO010000068.1:0-1907 GCA_043750435.1 Betaproteobacteria bacterium
TGTTCGCCCAATAGCGTGAATATTCCAGCGCGTTCACCCGGCCGGCCTTGATGACGTCGGTGCGCTCGCGGGCCAGCAGGCTGGCGTTGTCCCAGGGCAGCACGCCCACGTTCTGGTCCCAGGGGTCGGCCCAGACGTTGACCTGCTCGTCGAACAGTTTTTCGCCCAGGCGGTTGCCGCCGCCCTTTTTGCTGAGAAAGCTGCGGCCCTCGTCGGCCTGGCGGGCGCTGAAACCGCCCAACATGCGGCCCACCAGTTCCGAGGTGGCGGCCGGTTCCAGGATGACCGTGTAGCGGCCGGGCTCGATGGCTTTGGCTTCGACCGAGCGCAAAGCCTTTTCGATGGCCACTTCCGTGGCCTCGCGCGCATCGAGACGCGCCGCGTCGTTGGCCGATCGTTTCACCCAGCCCGAACCGCGGCCGTCTTCGGTGCGCACGGTGACGGTGAAGTCCAGCGCCGTGCTGGACTGGTGACCGAAGACGCCGTTCGAATTGGCAACGGCGTTGTAGCCCAGGCTGTCGCTGAAATAGCCGGCAGCGCTCAGGTTTTTCTTGCGGCAGGCCTCGATGCTGTAGGCCGCCACTTGGGCGCGGAATTCGGGGTCGATGGCGGCCGTGCTCTTGCTGAAAGTGGGCGACGCCTTGTAGGCTTGCTTGGCCACGGCGGGCACGAATTCAGGGTTGTCGGGCGCCAGGCGCGCCACGTCCTCAGCGCGCCGCACCAGCTTTTCCAGCGAAGCGTCGTCCAGTTCATTGATGACGGCCGTGCCTTGCTTCTTGCCGAAGGCCACGGTCACGGAGAGTTGGGTGTTTTCCACCAGGCCCGCAGTGGACACGCTGTTGCGCGCGTAGCGGATGTTGCCGTCGCGGCTGCCGGTCAGGTTGACCGTGCATTCGTCGGCCTTGGACAGCGCCAACACCTTGTCGCAGGCGCGGCGGGCTTCTTCAGAGCTGAGGAATTTCATGGGCCTGCTGCCTTAGGCGATCTTGCGTGCGGTGTTGATCACGTTCACGCCATTGAAACGCGTGGTGGGTGAACCGTGAGACACCGCGCTGGACTGGCTGGGCTGGCCCTTGCCGTCGAAGAAGGAACCGCCCATGCGCCAGTCGCTGGCGTCGCACAGGGCGCTGCAGGCGTTCCAGAACTCGGTGGTGTTGGACTGGTAGGCCACGTCTTCCAAAGGCGCGCCCAGCTTGCCGTCCTTGATCTCGAAGAACAGCTGGCCGCCGAACTGGAAGTTGTAGCGCTGCTGGTCGATGGAAAAAGAACCGGCACCGACGATGTAGATGCCCTTCTTCACGTCCTTGATCATCTGGTCGGGCGTCAGCGCAGCCTTGCCGGCGGACAGCGACACATTGGGCATGCGTTGGAACTGCACGCTGCTCCAGCTGTCGGCGTAAGAACAGCCTTGTGACTCGGTTTCGCCCAGCATGTGCACCTGGTCGCGCGTGGCCTGGTAATTGACCAGGATGCCGTCCTTGACGATGTCCCAGGTCTTGCACTTCACGCCTTCGTCGTCATAAGCCACCGCGCCCAGCGAGCCGGGGATGGTCTTGTCGGCCACGATGTTGACGCGCTCGGCGCCGTACTTGAACTTCTTGCTCTGCCACTTGTCCAGCGTGGCGAAACTGGTGCCTGCGAAGTTGGCCTCGTAGCCCAGCACACGGTCCAGTTCAGTCGGGTGGCCCACCGATTCGTGGATCGTCAGCCACATGTGTTCGGGGCTCAACACCAGGTCGTATTTACCCGGCTCGACCGACTTGGCGGTGAGCTTTTCCTTGGCCTGGCGGCCAGCGGCGCGGGCGTCTTCAATGGGGTCGTAGGAATTCTTGTACAGCGTGGCCACGCCGCCGGCGGCTTTGACCTTGTCTTCGGGGCGGCCGTCGAAATACTCGAAACCCATGCCG